>JAKAZF010000192.1 GCA_021826605.1 Planctomycetota bacterium
CACCGGTCTTAATTTGATCCAGTGAATACATCAGCAGCGGATTGGTATCCGCCGGTGCAGCAGCTGGTGCCGGTGCCGGTGCCGCGGCGGGCACGGCAGTGGTGGGGGTCGATGAATCCGCCAATGACAGGCCTGCAGTCGCCAACACAGCGGCCGCAGCCAACAGGGTAGTAATGGATCGCATTTGTTTCTCCTTCAAAATGCAAAAACCGTTAGCCTTTTAAGCAAAGTCCGTGCCAAAGAGACCGCAATGGCCGGGAAATGCCGCGCAGAACCGCATAAAAGCCAGATTCATGCGACAATTCAAGCATTTGCAGATCAACCGGTGCGTAATTTAACAGCGTTTGCCATCTTTAACGCCTGTTTAGAAGGCAGTACAAAAAAAGGTCGGCGAAACGAATTTCGCCGACCTTGGCTTTTACCAGTTTAGAGATACCACGAAAGTTTATAGCTTAGAAGCTGTAAACCGCGTCAATGCCAAACGTGGTCTGATAGTGCTTGCCACCGCTGAGCACGGCATGATCCGCCAGATCTTCCCGCAGTTCGGGGCGAATCACCAGCGTGCGAAGCATCGGGCTGTCCGGGAATGGCGTCAGGCTGATGCCGACGGTCAATTCGGCCAGATTCAGGGCGTTGGATGTTTCGCCAACTTGGTCAAAATCAGCTCCGACATCGGAACCCTGATTGCCGAGGCCTTCGGCAATTCCAGTTCCAAAATAGGCATATTCCTCGCGGAAATTGTAGCTGATGAAACGGTTGTAGCGATAGGTCTGATACAGAGCTTCATCAAAAGCGCCGTTATCCTGACCGTTTACCGTGTTTCCCGCGCCATCATAATAGAACACGGTATCCGACGTGATGGACAACGCATTGTTCAGAATCGGCGGAACATAAGTGATAATGGGTTCAATCACCAGACGATTGGGATTATTGGTACCGCTGTCTTGCGGTCCAACGGAAATATTGACCTTGGCATGGAGATTGTCGTTAACAACAAGGCCAGCGCCCACCAAGGCATCAATACCGGTATTGTTATCACGGAATGTCTGATTCCAGCCACGGGTTATGCCCGCCCAGAATGACAGATCCTGACCCATGACAACTTTCGCCAGCAAACCGGTCTGGGTGTATGGGGTCAGATTGCCAAACGCAAATGAATGGGAATAAAACGCATTTTTGGTGGGATTAATGCGTTCATAGCCCATTGGGCTGTCAAACTTACCGAAGCGCAACAGCATGGCAGCATTGTTGCCCAGCGCAAATCCGGCATCCACATACATCTGCTGCAGGTCGAACTGATACAGCGGATGGGTTTGAATGTTGTTGTACCAGCCATGGTAGAAATTCAAGCCGTTGGAGTGAATAAAATCGCCATTGTAGCCGTACAATATGTCAATCTTACCGCCTACCACCACGCCCTGCTGGTGGATCTGTGTGCCGCGGAGATTAATGGTTTTGGCAATGTACAAATCAATGGCATTGAGAGTGAGATTGTTGTGAACCTCGCTGGTGAACGTACGGCCCGGTATCGGGTTGGAGTTACCAAAGTCTTTGGTATATCCAAGGTCCCCGTATCCGCCGATTTCAATCCCAGCACTCTGCAGATTCTGCCCAACCGATGTGTCACCGGTTTTGACCTGATCCAGGCCGTACATCAGCGGCGGAGCATTTTCCGTGCTCATCGCCGGAGCCGGTGCCGGTGCTGGTGCAGCGGAATTAACTGCAGAAGAAGAAGCATCGGCCCAAGTGAGGCCGGAGGTGGCGAGCATGGCGGCTGCGCCGAGCAAAATACCCAACGATCGTTTATCCATAATGTGTCTCCTTAAAAAAGGATACCCTTACCAACGCCACGGTTTCGACCGTTTTCGTCCCCGCCAATTATGGGACGAAGGAAAGTTCCATCTTCCAGGCGTTCCTACACGGTTTTCGAGGATAATGTTCGATAACCATGATGTCAACTCGATTTTATTGCGGCCTTAACCGATCCTTAACCATTCCTTTACACGCCCAACATTTGCGCAAATGGCCCGACAATGCTTATATTATCGGCATAAGTTCCTATAAAACATTACTTCGATTCTACGAATAACTAAAAATTGCCGTTAAAATACACGTTCTCGCGTAAAATTGCGGCAGATTCAAGAAATTATGGTACATTCCACGATGAATGATTCTGGTACACTATTTTAGTTCCAAAGTAACTTTGCGGACGGATCACCCATGATGAATAAAAAATCTCCGCCCGCAGGAATACTGCTGATTTTCAGCCAAACCTTCGCCCCGGACCCGGCAGCCGTCGGCCAGCATATGACCGATGCGGCCATCGCCATGGCACGCCGCGGCTATGCCGTGCGCGTTTACGCCTCCAGTCGCGGATATGAAGACCCCACCCGCCGATATCCGTTAAGGGAAAATATGCAGGGCGTGGACGTGCGCCGTCTGCGCTTGAGTTCCTTCGGCAAAAAGAACCTCCTGATCCGTATTATCGGAACGGCCAGTTTTTTGATCCAATGCTTTTTGATTGGACTGTTTACCCCGAATGTCAAAGGTATTCTCTTCAGCACCTCTCCGCCCATGATCGGCTTTGCGGCCGCCTGGATTCATCTGCTGCGGCGCGTGCCCATTGCGTATTGGGCCATGGATCTGAATCCTGACCAGCTTATTATGATGGGAAAAATAAAAGACCGCAGTTTCCGCGCGAAATTATTGGAGCGCGTCAACCGCTTTATACTCAATCATTCCGCCGCCATTTTTGCGCTGGACCGGTTTATGGCCGACCGCCTGGCCAGGCGCGGCGACTTTGCCCCAAAAACGCACATCGACCCGCCCTGGCCGCATGAACATGTTATTGAGCCGGTGGCAACGCAAAACAATCCCTTCCGCATTGAACATGGATTGCAGGGCAAATTTGTGTTCATGTACAGCGGTAATCACAGCCCCGCCAATCCGCTTGATACCATCCTCAGCGCCGCAATCAGGTTTAAGGATGATCCGCAGATGACATTCGTTTTTGTCGGTGGCGGCCTGGGTAAGCGACAAATCGAGGCCTGTATTCAGGAGCATCGGTTAACCAATGTACTTTCTTTACCTTACCAGCCGCTGGAATCACTGAAGTTTTCTCTATCCGCGGCGGATGTGCATCTGGTGAGCCTCGGAGAAAACATGGTCGGAATTATTCACCCGTGCAAAATTTACGGAGCCATGGCCGCCGGAAAACCCATTCTTTTCCTCGGTCCAAGCCCCAGCCATATTGCCGATATTCTGCATGACCATGAAATCGGCTGGCAGATTCGCCATGGAGATACCGAAGGCGCCATTGCCGCAATTGCCCGCATTCGCAACACACCACAGGCTCAACTCCATCAGATGGGCCGCAATGCCCAGCACCTGCTGCGCGATCAGTTCAGCCAGGAAACACTTTGTAATCGCTTCTGTGATCGACTCGAAACAGCTCTGCAACTGCGGCATGGATGAACGGTTTAGCCGTAAACGCACCGCTGCCAGTAAATGGATGCACAATCCGTGAGTCGGGTCGGCGGTTATTCCGCTGCGGAAAAAGCCGTGAACTTATGCGCCGCTGCTGATCGGCGGCGGTGCCGGCGCTTCCGGCTTACCGCGTGAAAGTATCCGCTGAAACAATGCCTTGATGGGAGGAAAAAATGCGTACCAATATATGCCCAGCAGCGCGGTGAGTTGTGGCTGCCAGAAAAACAGCAGGACCAGAAGTACCAGCCGCACCACATAGGAAAAGGGCCGACGACCGCGCAGATATTGATTGATCAGATGCGGGTATTCGATTCTGCTGACCATTAAAGCCGAAAGCGCCAGTAAAATCACCGGCATCAGATACGGAAAGGCCGTGCCCACGCCGGATTGCACAAATTCCGGAACATGAAACGGCAGAAAGTGCGAGGCATTGGGGCGCAGAGCCTCAAAGAAAATCACCGTAGCCCCCGCCACACCGGCCGCCGCGGGCGATGGCAAACCGCGGAATATTAAATGTGATTCCATGCTGTGCGCGTTATGGGCATTAAATCGCGCCAGCCGCAACGCCGTGCACGCCACATATATCGCCGCGATCATCCAGAAAAAGCGCCCGTCAACATTTTGCGCCAGAGGATTAATTAATTCTCCTCCCCTGACCGCCAGCAATCGGGCGATAATTTTCAGGCTTAAAAACGCCGGAACTATGCCAAAGCTCACCACATCCGCCAGCGAATCAAGCTCGGCTCCAAAATCGCTTGTGGCTCTGGTTAACCGGGCCATGCTGCCGTCGAGCATGTCGAAAATCATGGCCCCGAAAATCAGATAACCCGCAATGGTAAAAGCACCGCTTTTATCCGCCGTTCCCACAACCGGTAACGACGCATACCAGATCGCTGAAAAGCCGCACAATAAATTACCCAGCGTCATTAACGTGGGCAGCACGGAAATCCGCCGCCGCAGCCTCCCGCGAATAGGCTCCTTCCGCAACCAACGTGGATCACGATAACGCATGGCCGGCCGATCTGATTTATCTGTACGCAACATTCCTGAACCAATAATACCGTATTGCCCCCCCTCCACGCCACCTTATCCGATTATTCCTCCGCCTATAGCCCGGCCATGACTATAAGCATCAAGGAAGATCTTCTGTTATCCCAACCGCTGGAATGGTCCGCCACGGGTTACCACATCATCCGTAAATTTCAGGTGACAGGTTTATCGGAATACTCCCCCACCCAGCGCCCCATTATGGCGGTTACAGCCACAGATTCTCTCACCGGTTTTGTCATTCCAGCCATTGGCTCCCAGCATCCCGATCAGCCCAATGCGGTGGTGCGAAACATCAAAACGCAATGTCAGGGATATGATTGCTTTGATGTGTTTTGTGAATATCAATGGGATGCCTATCCCACCAATTATCTCAAAAGTTTTAATGCCGGACTGGTGCAGGTGCTGCGGCATTATGATGCCAATAACAACCTTGCCACAGTCACCTACACTCCTGCCGGCGGTACGGCGCAAAGCGAAGTGGCGGATCTGCATCGCCTGATTCTCAATGCCACCATCAGTTTTCACTTCCTGCAAACCGCCGACCCGGAAACCCTCACGCTTTCCTATGCCGGACTGGTTAACAGCGTTACCTGGCGGAATTATCCGCCACGCACTTGGTTGTGCCTGCCCATCACCGGCAGCACTCAGGATGGCGTTTGGTATCGCAATACCTACTGCTTCGCGTACAACCCGGAAACATGGGATCAATATGCGGTGTTCAAAAATGTTGATGGGTCCATTCCCCCGGATATTGCCGGAACCATTGTTACCGATGGTTCCGCCACCAGCGGCAATGGTTGGAGCCGCTTTATTGTCTTCGGCCAGACCGATTTTAATACCGCGTTTCCATTGATTACCTGATCGGAATAATTCCATGCAACCCGCTTTACCCCAGTGGTCGGCACATCATGAGCCGTGGCAAACCATTGCCCGGCAGATCAATCGCATCGTCGATGCGGTCAATACCGATGCGTCGCTGATCGCCGACGGCGGATTAAATACGCACCGCATTTACAGCGCCGGCAGCGCGATCAGCGGGCCGCCAAGATTCCGGGGATATCCCATGGTGGTGGTACAGATTACCGCGGCGGATGCCGGCGGCGGAAAATATGCGGGGCATCTGTTTTCCGGAAATTCCACCGCCGCTGCGGGCACCGATATATCGATGCCCGAAGGCCTGAGCGATTCCCGCAATGTCAATGCGCTGATAGTGAACATCCCGGAAACTTCCGCCGGCCATCGGCTGTTGTCGGGAAGTTTTCATATCGGCCTGAAAGCCGGCATGACCGCGGAATCGCCACCGCGAATGATTGTGCTTATTGATTCACCCGGCCCGGTATTGTTCCCTGTGCGTATTAATAAGGACGGCGGCGCGGACGGCACGCAAAGTTCGCCGGCCACATGGACATATACCGTAACGTCCATTGATGGCCTGATCACCTGGGGAACACAGCAGCCTCTGGCCCGTCCGCGCCCCAACGGTTCGATGCTGCCGCAGACCGGATCACCGGCTTTCGCACTGGCGTTTGTGGATGCCGCGGGCATTCTCCGCCTCTGGGATGCCGGAGAAATCCAGAATAC
>JAKAZF010000193.1 GCA_021826605.1 Planctomycetota bacterium
GCGTGGTGTCTGAATTGCCACCGCAACCCGGCCCCGTATCTGCGTCCGCGAAACGAGGTTACCAACCTCAACTGGACGGGGAAAAATAAGGTCAAGCTGGCAAAAGATTTGGGACTTACCGTCGCCACGTTGCCCCACAATCTCGGCAAGTACCTGCTCAAGCGGTATCACATTCCCAGTGTCAAATTGTTAACGGATTGCGAGACATGTCATCATTAACTGAAAAATTAGCCACGGGCCGCCATTATTGGCAAAGCCTGGAAGAACTTGCCGGGACGCCGGAATTCACCACAATCATCGAACGTGAATTTCCATCCCGGGCATCGGAATTTCTCTCCGGCGACCGTCGCCGCTTTCTCAAATTGATGGGGGCCTCGCTGGCCTTGGCCGGCCTGGCTGGCTGCCGCCGTTACCCGGTGCAGGAATTGGCACCCTACGCCCATCGCCCCGCCAACCGCGATCCCGGCGTGCCGGTGCAGTACACCACGGCGATGGATATATCGGGTGTTGGTCAAGGGATGATGGTAACCAGCTATGATGGCCGTCCCATTAAAGTTGATGGCAATCCGTCGCATCCGATGAATCGGGGCGGTAGTGATTCCTATGGCCAAGCCAGCATCATGACCATCTACGACCCTGACCGGTCGCGTGGCGTCGTGCAGCGGGCAGATAATAAATTTATCGATAGCAACTGGTTGACGTTTCAGTCATTTTGGAAAGATCAGCTTGCCGATGCCAAAAAAGATGGCGGTGCCGGCGTGGCGGTTCTGTCGCAGGCTTATTCGTCGCCCAGCCTTCACCACATGCGCGATAAATTGCAAAAAACGCTGCCGCACATGCGATGGTTTGAATATGAACCCATATCGTTTGATAACGACCGCGTCGGAACGGAAATGGCGTGCGGCAAGCCTTTGCGTGTCGTTCCTGAATTGCACGCCGCCCAGATTATTGTCAGCGTCGATTTTGACATGTTTGTGGGCGATCCTTTGTCCGTGAAGCTCTCACGCGACTTTGCCGACGGTCGTCGCATGACCGATCCATCCACCGGGGCGCTGGCCAAAAAAATGAATCGCTTCTACGCGATTGAATCCACGTTTTCCATCACCGGCTCACAGGCCGAAAATATGAACCACCGGATGGCGATGGCCGGCAAAGACATTGTCATTGCTGTGGCGATGCTGGCGGCGGAATTGAAAAAGCAGGGCCTTCATCTTCCATTTGACCTGCCAAGCATGCCGACCGCTCCCGTCGGCTATGACGCCAAATTGTGCAGCGCGATGGCGGCCGATCTTCTTGCCCATAGAGGGCAGTCGGTAATTACCGTCGGGCATCATCAGCCGCCCATTGTTCATGCCCTTGCCGTCATTTTGAATGACGCATTAGGCGGTACCGGCCGCACCGTTAAATACTATGATGCCCAGGACGCCGGACGCAAAACCCATGTGGAAGCCATCACGGAATTAACCGCCGCCATTAATTCCGGCAAGGTGAAAACCTTGGTTATTCTGGGGGGTAACCCCGTATTTACGGCCCCGGCCGATATTAACTTTGCCGCGGCACTCAATAAAGTACCCGCCAGCATTCACCTGGCCGACTACGATGACGAAACATCTGAGTTGTGCGACTGGCATCTTCCGGAAAGTCACTATCTGGAAAATTGGAGTGACGCCCGCACGTTTGATGGCACCATCTCCATCGTGCAGCCCATGATTGAGCCGATCTTCAACGGTAAAAGTGCCGCCGAAGTGGTGGCGATTCTCAATGGTGAACCTCATTTGACCGGCTATCAGATCGCCCAGGACACACTCAAGATAAAGTCCAGCCAATGGAAGTGGAAAAAAGCACTTTTTGACGGCTACGTCGAGGGTACGGCCTACTCCCCGGCGCATGTGCGCATCGATGCAGCGGGCCTCCCGGCAGCGCTAAGTTCGGCGATGCAGGCGGCCGCCAATACAAAATTAAAAGCTGGCGAATTTGAAGTGGTCTTCCGGCATGACACAAAATTGTACGACGGACGTTGGGCCAACAGCGGCTGGTTGCAGGAATTGCCCGACCCGATGACGCGGCTTACGTGGGATAACGCGGCCATGATCAACCCCAGGACCGCAATGGAGCTGGGGCTAAATCCGCACCAATCGCAAATGATTGAAATTACCGTCGCGGGTCGCACGCTGAAAATGCCGGTCTACGCCCTGCCCGGGCAGCCGGAAAATTCCATCAGTCTGCCCTATGGATATGGCCGGACCAAATCAGGTGTTGTCGGCACTGGGACTGGTTTTAATGTCTATCTGCTGCGGACGACATCGCAGATGGATATGGCAGTGGCCCAGATCAAACCGACCACGGAAACGTACCAGCTTGCCACCACGCAAAATCACTTTGTCATCGGGATTGCGGGTGAAAAAACCATCGCCGAGCGTATTCCGCAGCTTGTGCATATGGCGACGTTCAAAGAATTGCAGGCCAATCCATCCCTCGGTCACAAGCGGCAGACCGCTGTAAACCTTTGGGATGAGCACCATTACAACACGGGTTACCAGTGGGGGCTTTCGGTTGATCTGACCGCATGTACCGCCTGCGGGGCGTGTGTGGTGGCGTGCCAAGCGGAAAATAATATCCCCATCGTCGGTAAAGAACAGGTTCTCAATGGCCGTGAGATGCAATGGATGCGCATCGACCGCTATTTCCGCGGGCCGGATCTGACCCGTCCTGAATCGGTGCATGAACCCGTTATGTGCATGCAGTGTGAAAATGCCCCCTGCGAGGCAGTTTGTCCCGTCGGTGCGACGGTTCACAGTCAGGACGGTCTCAACCAGATGGCGTACAACCGGTGCATTGGCACACGTTACTGTATGAATAACTGCCCGTACAAAGTTCGGCGGTTTAACTTTTTTGATTATAACAGCGGCACCCTGCAGAACCTTTACGAGCCGAATCTGCTTCGCAAACCCATGAATGATCTCGTGGCCATGCAGCGCAACCCCGAGGTAAGCATCCGCGTGCGTGGCGTGATGGAAAAATGCACCTACTGCGTGCAACGCATTGAAATGACGCGCGTCACGGCGGAGCGTCAAAATCGGCGTATCCGCGACGGTGAAATTGTAATGGCTTGTCAGCAGGCGTGCCCAACGCAGGCGATTGTTTTTGGGGATATATTGGATAAATCATCCAAGGTCGCGATACTTAGAAATCAATCGCGCAGCTACGGTTTGCTCAATGAAATGCTTTTCACCAAACCGCGAACGACGTATTTGCCGAAGATTTCCAATCCGAATCCGGACATTGCACCATCAGCGCTGCCGGATCTGGGTAGCATGTAGTTTTGGAGTATGAGAAGCCGACCGCTTCGTAGGATGTGATGTACGTATGACGACGATTGAAATACCTCAAAGAAGGCTGGAAACCGGCTACGACAACACGGCCGAGGATTGCATAAGTCGCGAACCTTTGGTCACCGGTGAGGCGACGTATCATGCCGTCACCAAAATCGTCTGCGCCACGCCCGAGGCCCGACGTGCCCCGAAAATCTGGTATGTTTGCTTCACCATCTCCCTGATGCTGCTCTGCGTGCTCTTCCTCACCATCGCCTATCAGGTCTTTACGGGCGTCGGTGTGTGGGGTAATAATTCGCCTGACGCCTGGGGCTTTGACATCATCAATTTCGTTTTCTGGGTGGGTATTGCACACGCCGGTACGATGATCTCGGCCATTTTGCTCATGTTCCGTCAGCGGTGGCGTACTGGTATCAATCGGTTTGCCGAGGCCACCACTGTATTTTCAGTGCTTTGCGCGGGTATCTATCCCGCCATCCACGTCGGCCGCCCGTGGTTTGCCTATTGGCTCCTTCCTTACCCCAACATTATGGGTGACTGGCCGAACTTTTACAGCCCGCTGCTTTGGGATGCACTGGCTGTCGGCACCTACAGCACGTTTTCATTCCTGTTCTGGTATTTTGGCATGGTGCCGGATCTGGCCACGCTGCGTGATCGCGCTAAAACGCGTCTGAGGTATACCCTTTACGGCGTATTTGCACTCGGATGGCGCGGCTCCGCCCGACATTGGAAAATTTACGATCGTGGCATGATCATCATGGGCGGCCTCGCCTGTGCGCTGGTGCTGGCTGTGAGTTCCACCGTCAGTACCGACTTTGCGGTGTCGCAAATTCCTGGTTGGCATGAAACCATCTTCCCCCCTTACTTTACTGTAGGGGCGATCTTCTCTGGTTTCGCCACGGTGATCGCCTTGGCCATCCCCGCGCGACATTTATTCGGTTTGAAGGATTTAATCACCGAGCGGCATATGGACAATCTCGGCAAACTGATGCTGGTGCTTTCGTCCATCGTGCTCTACATCTACCTTATTGAATTTTTTACAGCCTATTATTCCGGCAATATTTACGAGCGTTTTGCCTACTACAACCGTGAATTCGGTCCATACTGGTGGATGGGCTGGGCCATGATGTTCTGCAACGGAGTAATACCGCAGGCCCTCTGGTTCAAGAAGGCCCGCACCACATGGTGGTTGTCGCTGCCGATCGCACTGCTGGCCCTTTTCGGGATGTGGACAGAACGCTTCAGCATTATCGTTACGTCGATTCATCGCGATTTTCTGCCCTCGAGTTGGCATATGTATTCGCCAACGATTATTGATATCGGTATGTTTGCCGGTTCTTTCGGGCTGTTTTTCACCCTGTTTTTGCTCTTCTGCCGGTTTTTACCGATGGTTGCAATGTCAGAAGTAAAATCCATTCTCCCGCAGTCGCACACGCACCTGCCGGAAGAATGCAGGAATGCGGAATAAATCAATGGAGCTTTTTAAGCGGAATGTGATATGAGCACCTACAACCCATCCATGGATGCACCGATCGATCAGCCCACCATGTATGGCCTGCTGGCCGAATTCCACGACCCGCAGTCTTTAATGAATGCAGCCAACACCCTGCGCAAAAATGGCTATTACCGCTGGGATTGCTACACACCTTTCCCGGTGCATGGCCTCGATAAGGTGATGGGGCAGAGACCCTCGCCGCTGCCGGTGGTGGTTTTTACCGTGGCAACGATGGGATGCATCGGCATGTTGGCGCTGGCGTGGTTTTGCAATGCGTTTGACTACCCGATCATTGTTTCCGGCAAGCCGTTCTGGGGGCTTGGCCCGCATATGTTCCTGGCGTTTCCGGTCACAGTACTGTCCAGCGTTATAACCACGTTTTATGCGACGTTTATTTTCTGTAAGCTGCCGATCTTCCGGCATCCGCTTTTCACCAGCGAGCGCTTCCGACGCGCCACCGATGACGGTTTTTTTATCGCTGTTGAAGCGCGTGATGCCAAGTTTGACCTCAAAGTCACCACCGAATTGCTCAATAATGCCGGGGCATTGGCCGTCGAGGAGGTTCGCGACTAGTCTATGAAACGCAAAACGCGCAATGTATACATTTACGTCAACATCGGGCTGGCCGCCTTGGTGCCTTTCGGTCTCATTTGCCTGGCCCGGCACGAACGCACCACGACGCCCCGCTGGGCCATCATTCAGGATATGGACAAGCAGCCCTATTACAAGCCGCAGCGGCCCAGCAAACTCTTCGCCGATGGCCGGGCGATGCGTCCCCACATTCCGGGCACGCTGGCCCAGCAGGATTTTATTTTTGTCAATCAGGCGGAAGTCCGCGTGCACCCGAAGACGTGGGCCAAAGGCCACGTTGTGCTTGCCAGCAAAAAGGTGTACGACTCCGTCCTCTACGGCCAAAAATTGGTGCATGGTCAGGGGCAATGGCTTACACACATCCCCATTCCGCTCACCAAACGCTTTGTGGAACGCGGCCGCACCGAGTTCAACATCTTCTGTGAACCCTGCCACGGCTATAACGGTCGCGGCAACGGGCCGGTGAATCGGTGGGATCAACGTCTGCGGAAAGAGGGTTCCCCCGAAGCTGGCACCTGGGTGCCGCCAAGCAATCTGCTTGGGCCGGGCGTCGCATATCTCTCCGATGGGTTGATTTACAATGTTATCGCCAACGGCGTCGGGACGATGGCGTCATACAAAGACCAGATTCCTGTGGTGGATCGATGGGCGATCGTCTCATATGTG
>JAKAZF010000194.1 GCA_021826605.1 Planctomycetota bacterium
CGTTTTGGAAAATTCCAGTTCCGGTATGGAAACACTTACCGGCAGCATCAGCAATGCCACGGCGGGCAATATTCTGGCGTTCAGCGGTGGCACGTTTAATCTCAATGAAGCCGGTTCGGGTTCCGGCACATTTGAAATTGGTGATGCGCCATCCACCGTGATCGTCTCGAATCCCAACGCCTTCGGCTCCGGGGCCATTATTGTCAATACCGGTTCCACTCTGGAAACCAGTGATGCCGTACTGGGCGCAGGCCCGGTCATGACGGTTACCGCCGGCAGCTTTACGGAAAACGCCGGTGGCACACTGAAACTTCTGGCCACGGGTAATGGCGTCAACGATTCCATTGCCTTAGGCGGCGGCGCAGCTTCGCTCAATGGCGAACTGAATCTGATTTTTTCCGGCTTTACCCCGGCCTCTGGACAGCATTACACGGTCATCAGCACCACCGGAACGGTCAGCGGTAACTTCAGTTCCATCGTACTTACCGGTGCTCCGAGCCTCATGATTGGCACCGGCAGCGCTGTGGCCGGAACAGGTGAAGAAATTACGCTCTCTTATTCCGCGTTTTTCACCGGCCTTTCCGGCTTGACTCCCAATCAGGCATCCATCGCGGCATATCTTAACGACAATGCCGTATTACCCGGAGTGCCCAGTGTGATTGTTAATGCATTGGGAACCATCAGCGCCTTGCCACAGAACCTGCAGGCACAATACCTCGATGAACTCACACCGCAGGCGTATTCGCAGTTGCCGCAACAGTCCATCCAGAACAACACTTTCATGGCCCAGCAGCTTTTCAGCCAGGTGCAGAACGCCTTTGATGGCGGGGGCTTTAATACCTCGGGTCTGATGATGCTGAAAACCAATGATCAGGATCCTTTTGCCGTCTCCATGGATTCGGCCTTGGCTTCCGCGCAGCAGCAGGCAAAGAATTCTGTAGCCTACATGGATAACAGCCCCCAGCTTGTGGGAATGCCCGGTGTCGGGCCAATCCTGCCGGCACAGGAAAGTGCATTAGGCAATCTCTCCGGTTTTGTGCTTGGCACCATTACCGTGGATCAATTGCAGCAGAACAATACCCCCACACAGAACTTCACCACCGGCAGTGTGATGGCCGGCCTGGATTACCGCCTGAATCGTAACCTGGTGGTGGGGGGATTGTTTAACTGGGCTTATACCGGCGGCACATTGGATAATGTCGGCAGCCGTCAGCGTTCCAGCAGTTATACTCCCGGCGTGTTTGTGGGGTATAAACAGGGCGGCTTCTATGCCGATGCATTAATGGCCTATACATATAACAGCTATCAGATTAATCGCACGGTCAATATGCCGGGTTCCAGCAGCATCGCCACCGGTGAGCCGGACAGCAATGAATATGATGCCAATGCCCTGGTGGGATATTACCTGCCATTGGCCAGAGGATTCCGGGCCGGCCCGGCGGCGGGTGTGGGCTTCACGCAGATCAACATGTCGGGTTACAGCGAAACCGGCAGCCCATTTGATCTCACGGTGGCCAAGCAACACGCGGATTCCTTAAGGTCCCTGCTGGGTATGCAGGCGCAGTACAGTTTTGCCCCGGAAAACAATCCCCTGCCGATCAGCATTAACTTCAATGCGTTCTGGCAGCATGAATTCCTGGATTCGGCAAGGAATATCAATGCCAGTTTCACCCAGCTTGGCGGCGGCTCATTTATCTTCACCACCGCCGGGCCATCACGTGATTCGGCCCTGCTGGGCCTGGGTGCCAGCGGATATATTGGCAAACAGGTCTCGCTGTTTGTGAACTACGAAACCCAGGTCGGCGATCATCGGCAGTTCGCTCAAAGCATCATGGCCGGCGTGGCCGTGAGCTTTTAGCAACCACCGGGTTGCCACCCGGTGTTCTGTTACACACTGCCACAGCGAACACCGGATGACTAATCCGGTGGTTTGTCCAGTGCCGCAATCAACCACCGGGTTGTCACCACGGTGTTCTCCAATGCTGCAATCAACCACCGGGTTGCCACCGCGGTGTTCTGTTACGCACCGCTACAGCGAACACCGGATGATGAATCCGGTGGTTTGTCCAGTGCCGCGATCAACCACCGGGTTGTCACCCGGTGTTCTAGTGCCACAGTCAACCACCGGGTTGTCACCACGGCGTGCTGCGTTTACTTGGCTATCGGAGCGCCTTCCTTTACTTCGACATCGCTGGGGCGCGTTTCCCGTGTGGCTGTGGCGTGTTCTCTGCCCACCACATCCGCCACCGACAAATTCAGCGCCCGGGCCAGTATTTCCGCCTGTTCATGCACATGGCGTTCATGCGAACCGGCCGCCGGTGAACTCGACGGTTTGCGGCCGATATAGGTTAATTTCTGCATGCCCGGCCAGTGGTAGTGCAGTTTCGCACCAATAAACGGATACACGCCGTTGTTCCGCGGTTCCTCCTGAACCCATACCATTTCCACACCCTTGGGATACGTGCGGGCAATTTCCGTAAGCCGATCCGCATAGAATGGATAAATCTGCTCCAGACGGAGAATGGCGATATCCGTTATACGATTTTTCTCGCGCTCGGCCAGAAGTTCATAATAAATTTTTCCGCTGCAGATCAGCACCCGTCGCACGCGCGAACGGTCCATTTTCGACGTTTCATCAATGATTTCTTCAAATTGACCACCGCTGAATTCCTCCAGCCGGGAAACCGCCATTTTATTTCTCAGCAGACTCTTGGGAGCCATGATAATCAGCGGTTTGCGGAAGTTGCGGTGCATCTGTCTGCGCAGCAGATGAAAATATTGCGCGGGAGTTGTGGGGTTGCACACCTGAATGTTATCTTCCGCCGCGAGTTGCAGAAAACGCTCGAGGCGCGCGTGCGAATGTTCCGGCCCCTGGCCTTCATAGCCGTGCGGCAGGAGCATGACCATACCATTGAATTTGCCCCATTTGGTTTCCGCGCTGACAAGAAACTGATCGATAATCGGCTGGGTCATATTCACAAAATCGCCGAACTGCGCTTCCCACATGACCAGCGCATGCGGATCCGCCGAGGAAAATCCGTATTCAAAACCCACTACCGCCAATTCCGACAGCATGGTGTTAATGATGGTAAATCGGGCCTTGGCCTCACCGAAAGTTCCCAGCGGGTTGTAGGCGTTGCCCGTTTCCGAATCGAAGATGACCGCGTTGCGATGACTGAAAGTTCCGCGGCAGACATCCTGTCCGGTCAGGCGCACCCAGATGCCTTCATCCAGCAACGATCCGATGGCCAGCATTTCTCCGTTGCCCCAATCAATGCCTTCGCCCTTGCGCACGGCATCAAGCCGCTGCTTGTACATCTGGGCCACTTTCGGATGCGGTGAGAAATCATCCGGAAACTTACAAACCTTTTCCGCGATACTCAGCAACTGCTGCGAAGTTACAGCCGTATCCACTCGCCAATCCCGTATATCGCGCGGGACTTTCAGCAGATCTTTCCATGGGCCATGGACCGGCGGCGCGGCATCGGTGGGCTTGAATGTCTGGGCATATTCATGAGCCTTGTCCAGGCGGTCATGTACGTCGTGCGCCATTTCATCAAGCTCGATCTGCGTAATTTGCCCCGCATCCAGAAGACGCTTGGCATACAACTGACGGGTGGTGGGATGCTTGACAATTTCCCGGTACATCACCGGCTGGGTCACGCTGGGATCATCCAGTTCATTGTGGCCGCGCCGGCGATAGCAGACCAGATCAATAATCACGTCCGCCTTAAACCGCTGGCGAAACGCGATGGCAAGCCGGGCCGCCTGCACCACCGCTTCCGGATCATCGCCGTTAACATGAAATACCGGCGCCTGAATGGCCTTGGCTACATCACTGGGATAGCGGGTGAATCGGCCGTCATTGGGATTGGTCGTAAAACCAATCTGGTTGTTGACAATAATATGAACCGTGCCGCCGGTGCGATATGCTTCCAATTCCGAAAGATAGAGCGTTTCGGCCACAATACCCTGCCCGGTAAATGCGGCATCGCCGTGCATGAGCACGGGCATAACACGCTGCCGCGTGGCGTCACCTTTGCGATTCTGTTTGGCGCGAACAATGCCTTCGACTACCGGATCGACAATTTCAAGATGACTGGGATTGGCGGAAAGCGATAAATGCACGGATCGGCCGGCGCGGGTGGTGTAATCGTAGGCGTAGCCCAGATGATACTTGACATCTCCGTCCCCCATTGATTTCTGCGGACGATCCAGCACTTCAGCCATGATCATTTCATAGGGCTTGTGCATGGTATGGGCCAGCACATTGAGCCGTCCGCGGTGCGGCATACCCATGACAATTTCATCCACCCCGTTTTCCGCCGCTTTTTCAATGACTTCATCAAGGAGGTTGATAAGTGTTTCAGCGCCTTCAATACTGAAGCGTTTGGTGGTGGGGTGCCGGCGCTGCAGAAATAATTCAAAATCTTCCGAGGCGGTGAGACGCGACATGATGAATTTGCGATCCATCTCCGACAATTGCGGGCGGTTGAGAACCGGTTCCATGAGATCCTGGAGAAACTGGCGCTGATCCGGATCACGTATGTCCATATATTCAACTGCCAGCGTGCCGCAATAGGTGCTGCGCAACATTGAGATCAACTGCCGCAGCGGCACGCGCCCGCCGCCGAAGCTCCCCGCATTCACCGACCGGTCAAGGTCCGATTCACTTAAACCAAATTCGGTAAGGCTCAAAAGGGGATGCTCGGTGCCGTTGTGCCCCAGCGGATCAAGATCCGCAATCAGATGGCCAAGTTCGCGATAACTGTGCACCAGATCCGAAACCTGCAAATCCGGCTCACCATCCGCCGGTGCCCGCGCGGGAGCTGATGCGCTTATGCCGGTAACGGGGGCATCCGTTGCGAGGTCAAATCCACGGAAGAACCATTGCCATTGGGGGTCAACGGCATCGGGGTTGTTTTTCCATTGTTCGTAAAGATTCTGTATAAATTCGGGACTCAATCCCTCCAGCGATTTTTGTGAATCGCCACCGACAACATCCGAGGTAACCACGTTTTTTTCTCCGAAATTCCGGGCCTTTTTATCGCCCGTATGTCCTCTGTTCTACATAAATCAGTCTAGGGAGGCAAATGACCATAGTGAAATTCGCAAAACAAATTATATAAGCGAATTTCCATGCAACCGGAATCCGTCCATGCGCTTCCAAACGTCGCGCCATGCTCACATGGCGCTATCATCCGTTAAATAGTTAACGGTGACGCCAATTCCTGTATATCGGTTATCAAGTGATCTTTTCATTATCGGAAGTGCCACGACCGCACCAGCCGATAAACTGGCGATTCCAATTAATCAGAAGGGATCGGTCGCCCATAATTTTTATTTTTTTACATTTCCTTAAGAATCTTCTTGACCCCGCCGATAACTGGTGATAGCATACTTGCTGGTGTGTTGCAGGAGCGATTGTTTCGTATACCGTCATTATAAATACATGGCTCCGATTTTTCGGTGCCGCCGGCTTTGAAGCCTTATTTTTATTCCGCCCCTACGCAACCCACCATCATGTTCGTCTGATCCGTCGCCGGTAATACCGGAACCGCAGGCACGGGTCTCGTAAACAATCTGGCCAGGTTCCGGTGGTATGGTTGCGCCCCGCAAAACGGGCGGCGTTAAAAAACATAAGAATTGTGTGTCCAGCTCAGAACCTAAAAGAGCTGGAAAGCTTTTGAGGTGGCTTATGTTCGGACTGTGCAGTCCGGAGCCACCACGCGCAGGCTCATCCGAATCGGCGAAGCCAAGGGAGTGTTTCCTCTGGTTCGAAAAAGCCGATGCCTTCCTTGGCTCCCGCGCGGCGTTCGATTCCGATAACTATTGCTGATCGTGATACGTCAACACGGACAGGATTGGCAACAGATCGGTTGCAGGGCACGCAGTTAAGTGTTTCTCTCTTTTTCGGAGGCTTCCATTATGCGAAGTTACATCGTCAAAAAACGAGGGTTTACCCTCATTGAGCTGCTCGTGGTGATCTCGATCATCGCTCTGCTCATTGCCATTCTGTTACCCAGCTTGGCTCGTGCCAAGGAACTGGCCAATCGAGCGGTCTGCTCGGCGAATATCC
>JAKAZF010000195.1 GCA_021826605.1 Planctomycetota bacterium
TCGCAGCGTCTCAAGGGGTCTACGGACCCGGTTTTCGCCGCTGCTCCTTGCAGCTGGGGCGTTTGCGGCCAATCAATCCTAATTTGTAGGTGTGACAGAGCACTAGCATGAACGGCACACTGAAAATTACACCGGAAGGTAAACTGCTTTGGAATCAAAGTGCGGGGGATCCGGCATTAACCATATCAGCGACAATTCAACAACGCATCGCGAACGGCTTTGCCAGAGGTGACTCCGCAGGATTGCTCCATCTGGCCACCGTTGAACTGCAAAGTCATCTGACACCCGAACTCGCTTATTTCCGTGACTTTGGGCGGGAATATCTTCTACGTCTGTGCCATACGCCTGGATCGGAAAATCAGGCCGGCCCGCAGGCCGTTGCACCGCCAGCTTTGGAAGATTTGGCCTTCCGCTGCATGCAGGCACCGCCCATGCAGGGGCTGGAGTATTTGAACGCGCAACTGCTGCTGCGATTATGGACTGATCTCGATGAGTTGGTTCGTCGCGAAGTTGCCGGTTTTCCCGGTGGAACGGCAGCCTATCTCAAGGATAAAAATCCTATCTGGCGGATGGTGGGTCGCGTGACGTTTCATCTGGCGGAAAACAAACGCGATCCTTCAAACCCATTCGCTTTTCTGGCGACTTACGCCAATCGACTCTCGGCGCAGGCCACCTTGCGGCACCTGCCGCTAAGCGAAGCCCTCAAAGAATACGCCGGTGCTGGAAATCGCCAGCAGCTTATTGCGTTGCTGACACCGATTGAAAGGGCGGCGGAAAAAAGCCAATTGGTGCGTGAACTTGTGAATTCAGGGGATATTTATCATCCGCTGGCGTGGCAACCGGAATCGGCCTACCGCTTTCTGCAGGATGTGCCGGTGTTTGAAGAAAGCGGCCTGGTGGTGCGCGTGCCGAATTGGTGGCGGGCCGGCAAATCCTCCCGCGCAGTGGTGAATGTGACCATTGGCAAGCAAGCCAAAACCCGGTTGGACGCTGATGCGCTGCTGGATTTCTCTGTGAATGTCAGCGTAGATGGACACACAGTCAGTGATGAAGAGTTGCAATCAATTTTAGCTGCCTCCAACGGGTTGATGCTGCTGAAGGGGCAGTGGGTGGAAATTGACAAACAAAAACTCACCGAAGCCCTGGGAATATGGAAGCATGTGGAAACGCAAGCCGGCACCGGCGGCGTATCTTTTTTTGAAGCCATGCGAATGCTTTCGGGCGTGGGGGTAACCAGCAGCACGGCGGTAACAGCCGAGGAATCCACACGTGCCTGGTCTGAAGTTGTCGCCGGAGATTGGCTGGCGGCGCGATTAGCAGAGTTGCGAAATCCTGAAGCCGCCCCGACAACAAATGCGCCCGCGGGTTTATTGGCCACACTGCGGCCTTACCAGAAAGTCGGAGTACAGTGGTTGCATTTTATGGTGCAATTGGGGCTGGGTGCCTGCCTGGCGGATGATATGGGGCTGGGCAAAACCATTCAGGTGCTGGGCTTGCTCCTGCACTTGAAGGAACATAAGGAGCAAAAGGAACACGGCACCGAGGGAAACGCCATGCCACCGTCCTTGCTGATTGTTCCAGCGTCGCTGATAGCCAATTGGCGCGATGAATTGGCGAAATTCGCGCCAACCTTAAAGACCTGCGTCGTGCACCCTTCTGAAAAGCTTGACGACTGGTCTGATGGCAATCAGGAAGCGATGGCACAGACTATTGCATCCATGGATCTGCTGATCACCACCTACGGAATGGCAACGCGACTGGCTTGGCTGGCCGGGCGGCCGTGGAATGTGGTGATTCTTGATGAAGCCCAGGCGATTAAAAATTCCGGCACCAAACAGACCCGCAGCGTCAAGCAGTTTAAGGCTGCGGCGCGCGTGGTACTTACGGGTACACCGGTGGAAAATCGGCTATCCGATTTATGGTCCATTTTTGACTTTCTCAATCCGGGCTTACTTGGTGGAGCCAAAGCTTTCGGAACGTATGCCAAATCCGTTGCGGAATCACCGGGCGGTTATGCGCCTTTACGGGCACTGGTGCAACCCTATATTCTGCGGCGACTGAAAACCGATAAACGCATTATCTCGGACCTGCCGGATAAAACGGAGGTACGGGCATTTTGTGCGTTAAGCAAACAGCAAATTGCCTTGTATCAAATGGCGGTCGATGAGATGGCCTCAAAAATAAAAGAAGCCGATGGCATTGCCCGAAGAGGCCTGGTGCTGTCTTATCTCATGCGGTTCAAACAAATTTGCAATCATCCGTCGCAATTACTGGGTGATGGAGCTTATGACCCGTCGCACAGCGGCAAATTTCTGCGCCTCGCTGAATTGTGCGAGGAAATGGCCGCACGACAGGAAAAGGTTCTGATCTTTACTCAGTTCCGGGAAATCACCGCAGCCCTTGCGGGTTTTCTGGAATCCATTTTCGGCCGGCCGGGCCTGATTCTGCACGGCGGCACCGCCGTAGCAAATCGAAAACAGTTGGTCCAGCAATTTCAAAGCGATAACGGCCCGCCCTTTTTCGTACTTTCGCTGAAGGCCGGCGGTGTGGGGTTGAATCTTACGGCGGCGTCGCAGGTGGTGCATTTTGATCGCTGGTGGAACCCGGCGGTGGAGAATCAGGCAACGGATAGAGCGTTTCGTATTGGTCAGAAGAAAAACGTGCTGGTGCATAAGTTTATATGCCAGGGCACCTTGGAGGACAAAATCGACACATTAATGACCGAGAAAACAAATCTTTCCAATGAGATATTGCAGGGCGGTGCCGACCAAATGCTCACCGAAATGAACAACCAGGAATTGCTGAATTTTGTGACACTGGATATTCATCGGGTCAGCGAGTTATGATACGGTCCGTTAAACGCCGTCTGAAACAAGGATCGCACATCATGTGGTGGACTTATAAACCGTACGTATCAGCAGGCCAGCGGCAGGCAGTGGCCCGGAGGGAAATTGCAAACTTGGAAAAAGCCGGGCGGAAAATTTCTCCGGTGCGGGTAGAGGGAAGGAAAATCGCTGCGACGTTTTGGGGCAAGGCCTGGTGCCAACACCTGGAATCTTACAGTGACTACGCCAACCGTTTGCCGCGGGGCCGATCTTACGTGCGGAACGGCTCAGTGCTGGATCTGCAAATTGAACCCGGCAAAATCAGCGCCTTGGTCAGCGGTTCGGAGATTTACCACATTGTCATCGACATTAAGCCATTGGCAAAGGAAACATGGGACGGCATCCGACAACGCTTATCCGGGGAGATCCGCAGCATTATCGAATTGCTGCGGGGGCGCATGTCCGATGCCGTCATGGCTGTGGTCACCGATCGCGCAGGCGGAATGTTTCCGATGCCGGATCATATCGAGATGGATTGCTCCTGCCCGGACTCCGCCGGGTTATGTAAGCATCTGGCTGCGGTGCTCTACGGCGTGGGTGCCAGGCTGGATACTCAGCCGGAGCTGTTGTTCAAACTGCGGCAGGTCAACCATCTGGAACTTGTGCCCACTTCCGATACGGTTGACGCCCTGACCAGCACGGATAACGCCGGTCGCAAAACAATCGCCGGTAATCAGTTAGCCGATGTATTTGGCGTTGAGATGGATCAGCCGGCGGAAACGCCAAACGAGCCGGCCCCGGCGGGCCGAACCGGCCAAATATCCGGAAATTCTAGGCTTAATAAAAAGCGCGTCGCGGCACGGAAAATCAAGGTAGCGGCAAAAGCATCGGCGAAGCCGAAGACTAAAGCTCAGGTCAGCCCCAAAGCAAAATCAAAAATTTCCCGCCCGAAAAAAGCCTCCAGGAAAATGCCCGCAAAAGTGGGGAAGAAGCCGCGACGAGCTTAGCGCTTGCCCGAGTAATGGCCGGGATGTCAACACGGTGCTCTCTAACCACGTCGTGCCCGCCGAGCACCGGAGGATAACTCGGTGGTTGACCCCATGCCGCAAACCAACCACCCATAAACTTCACTTTCCCGATTTTTCGTGACCACGACAGATTGTCCGGGTAGATTTAGCCGATATAATGATTAAGGTTTAATTAAGGTGTCGCATGGGTGTAGTATCTAACCTTCGACGCGCACTGGTGCTTTCGGGACCAGACTTCCGCAGCACCGACCTCTACAACAACCTCTCCCACAATTATGATGCAGTCGTGTGCGTATCGACCATGGACCAAGCCGTGGCCGAATTGCGCAGCGGATCATTTGATATGGTCATGTCGGAATCCGCCGATTTTTTACCGCTGGAACGGGCCCACGCCACCATGCAATCCGGACTGGTGCTGGATACCATTGGCGAAGGCGTCTGCATGATCAATCCGGCCGGGCGGATGGTCTGGAGCAACCGCCGCATGAAACAATGGTCGACTGAAGTCACTGAGCGCATCGGCAAAGCCTGTATGGAGGCGATTTCCATATTCACCGATCCGCTGGTGCCCGGCAGGCCGGAAAATCATGTTCCGCGTTCCCGCAAGTTCGCCATCAGCATCGGTGATTCACAGTTTTTTGAACTGGTCTGCTCACCGGTCCATAACCAGGAAGATAAAATTTCGCATGTGGTTGCCGTCTGCTGGGATGCCACGCATACCCGCCGACTTCAGCAAAAGCTTGATGCCATCGACCAGGCGGGAAGAGAACTGGTGCGCCTGGAAAAAGACGCCATCGCCAAGCTGAATTTTCTGCAACGTCAGCAGCTGCTGGAAGAACGCATTATCAAATTCCTTCGCCAGCTTATGCACTTTGATCATTTTAATATTCGTCTTCTGGATCCGGCCAGCAATAAGCTGGAACCGGTTATCGCCGTAGGAATGCCCGACGAAGCCATGGAAGCGGAACTGTTTTGTGAAGTGGAAGGCAACGGAATCTGCGGCCACGTAGCGGCCACAGGCAGATCCTATATTTCCGCTGATGTCGTCAAGGACCCGCGTTACGTTGCCGGACTTGATACCGCCAAATCCAGTTTAACCGTCCCGCTGATGCTGCATGACAAAACCATTGGCGTGCTGAACATTGAATCCGATCAGTATGCCTTTTTCACGGAAGATGACCGGCAATTCGCCGAAATATTCGGGCGGTATGTGGCGATTGCATTAAATGTGCTGGACCTGCTGATGCTGGAACAGCGAAGCAGCAGCGGCAAGCTGGTACAGGAAATGGCCTGTGAAGTGGCCGGCCCGCTCAATGATATGATTTATGATCTGGAACTTATTAAAGAAGCAAATCTCGGTGATGCGCCCCTGCTGCAATCGTTAAATTTAATTCTCACGAACGCCAACACCGTCCGGCAGACATTTTGGAGTTTGTGCTCCAGCCCCCAACAGGTATTTGGTGCGCATGATCAGCGTCGCTTGCCCAATAAGGACCCCCGCCTGCAGGGCAAGCGTATCCTTGTAGCGGATGATCAAGCCAATATCCGGGAGACCATTCATTATGTTCTGACCTATTGCGGCTGCAACGTGGACACCGCTGCCGATGGTGCCGAGGCTCTGGCTCATCTGGCTGGACAGCCGCGTTATGATCTGGTGATTTCTGATATTCGAATGCCGCATAAAAACGGCTATGAAGTCTTTGCGGCCGCACAAAAAATCGGCCATAACCCGCCGGTGATTCTGATGACCGGCTTTGGCTATGATCCGGATCACAGCATTGTGCAAGCCTCCAAACAGGGATTGGCGGCCGTACTTTCCAAACCCTTCAAAGTAGAAAAACTCATGCAGGAAATCTTCAAAGCCCTGGCCGTGCATTAAAAGCCAACCATGGAAGGTTAAACGAATGTGCTTGACACCGTTTCCCCAAAAAACAATCCTTGCCGTATCCGCGTTATCCGCAGATCAATCCCCTATATCGTA
This sequence comes from Planctomycetota bacterium, assembly GCA_021826605.1. Next base: position 5,835 of record JAKAZF010000195.1, read on the forward strand.
CGCAAAATAATCACTTGCTCCTTGAAAAAAGGTACCTGACACCTTTTCCGATTTGGCAGGTATATTGCCAATGGTAAAGATAACAATAAATTCCAAAACAAAGGTACCTGACACCTTTTTTCACGGCACTAAGAGTAACTGTTTACCGCTCCGCGGTAAATATTCGCAATAATGGCGCTGGCGCATTTGTCTTTGCGCTGGTATGCTCGCGGTCGCTATGGATGGCGAAGTAA
>JAKAZF010000196.1 GCA_021826605.1 Planctomycetota bacterium
CAAAGCACTTTCCTTCTGCTGGCCAACGGACAGGCAAATACGATGACGTCCTTCGGTTACACCAAATTCTGCACCGATGGATGGTCGGTTCCATGGTGGCAGATCGGCGAGCCGTGATTCCATTTAACCCGCCGGGGTGCCGTGCTGATTCAAGCACGGTGCCGGCGGCACGGCGGTCCTGGTTTGATATTTTCCTCTGTACGAGTTCATCATGCGAATATTGAGTCGTCGAAATGTTTCAGCAATCACGATAGCCTGCGGCGTCATAACGATGGCTGCAACCGGCAGTTCGCTGATTGCGGGCACAAATGCCGCGGCGGAGCAAAGCCCCCTGCCGTTCGTGAGCACATCCGGCACGCACTTTACGGCTGGAGGCAAGCCGATTGTTCTGCGCGGATGCAATCTGGGGTGCTGGCTTTTGTTTGAACCGTGGATGCACGCATGGCATTATCCCGATCAATATTCCGTTGAACAGATTTTCAAAAAGAGGTTCGGTGCCGCCGCCGAGCATCATCTGATGCAGGTGTATCGATCCAATTTTATCCGCAATCGTGATTTCAAACTCATCCGCAGATTTCATTTTAACGTTGTGCGGGTTCCATTTAACTATCAATTGCTGGAACATACCCATGCGCCCTATGCCTTGCGCCGACATGCTTTTTATTGGCTGGATCGTGCCGTAGCGCTGGCGGCGAAGAATCATATTTATGCCATTTTGGATATGCACGCGGCCCCCGGACGGCAAAGCATTGACGGCCCCACCGGACGGATCAAACGCGACAGACTCTGGAAGAGTCGCATCGATCAGGAACGAACCATTGACTTATGGCGGGCCATTGCGGCACATTTCCATGGCAACCCCACCGTTGCCGGTTACGATCTGCTCAATGAACCCTACGGCAACTTTCATCAGAATATGGCCCCCAAACTCCTGGCCCTGATGCCGCGCATCTATAGCGCCGTGCGCAGCGTGGATCATCGCCACATCATGTTTATGCCCAATCTGCTTTCCGGCTCGGTGCGATTCTGGGGCAGCCCGGCATCGCACGGATGGAAGCATGTGGCGTATACATCGCATTTTTATCCCGGTCTTTTTGGGGACCAACCGGGACTTGGAACCATGGCATGGTTTATCAAACGTCGAATTCCGTCGATGGAAGCCTTCTGCAAATCGGCTCGCGTTCCATTTTATGTCGGTGAATTCAATGTGGTGCTGAATCAGAGCGGCGGCCCGGCAATGATGCGAAAGGATTACGATACGTTTGCCGCCAATGGCTGGGCAGCGACGATGTGGAGCTATAAACTCATTAAGCCGCAGGGTGGGGCCACCGATAATTCCTGGTACATGGTGTCCAATCGTAACAACGTACCGGCGATTTCCGTGCGGCACAGCAGCAAGTCACACATTTTGGCTTATTTCAAATCGATGGGCACCATTGCATTGGCTATAAATCGTCCACTGCTGGACGCACTGACCAGTCGCCGCGCGCCCAGACTGGATCTGCCCTATGTCGCGCCAGCGCCGGTACTGCCAACGCACGTTCCACACGGCATTGCCATCCGCAATTGGAGGCAGGCCGACATCGGTGGTGCCAAGTCTGGCGGACAAAAACTGACCAAGGGCTATTTGGCCGTCTACGGAAGCGGGACGGATATTTTTAATCGCCACGATTCATTTCATTTCCTGTACCGCCGCACAACAGCGAGCTTTTCACTTTCGGCAACACTCACGCAACTGCTGCAAAGCAGTCAATGGGCCAAAGCGGGCTTGATGTTGCGCGCATCGGAAGCCCCGGATTCGGCTTTTGCGATGATAAACGCTATTCCCGGAAATATGGTCGCCTGGACGTGCCGACCGGTGAATGGTGCAAATGTTATCCAGACCATGGCCCCGATCTCGGGCTTTCCCGTGCGGCTGAAGCTGGTGCGAACCGGCGATACGGTAAGCGGATTTTATCGTCCATTGTCGGGAAGCTGGAAAAAGCTTGGATCCATCCGGACTGCGAAAGATACAAAAATGCGGCAGGCGGGCTTCGCGGTGTTAAGCCATAAGTCGTGGGCGTATACGTGTGCCCGCTTCAGTGCCATTACACTGAGAATATCCGGTCGGGCGGTGGTTAAAATTGCGGCCCGGCAACCCAGGCATCGATCTGATCTCATGGCAGTGGCACCGGCGGGCGTCGCCACCAACAAGTGACCGGAATGGCATTTTCAAACGGCCTCGACGGCAGGATCTGTTGCCGAACGTGGCGAAGAAAGGAGCGAGAATATGAACTTGTACAGCACCTAGCGCAAATGGTGCGCAGCATTGATTGTAGTGAATTGTGCATAATTTTTCTGGAGGTTTATCATGAATCACAAATTGTTCTTATCAGCATCCATTGCAGTTGCGTTAGCGGCGGCCGGGATCAACACTTCAGCAGCCCATGCCACAGCGCTGGCCAACCCGCAAGTTGCCAGCGACAGTGCGGCCAATTATTCCGGCAGCTTTAACGGCAATAATTCGGGCACCGGCTTCGGTGCCTGGAATGTAAATTTCGCCTATACCGGCCCTTCCGGAGCGGGTGGTGGAGGCGGTGGGTTCATCGGCACCAACAACGGCATCGCCACATCGACACCCGCATTTGACATCTATGTTTATCCAGGCACCGGAGGTGATACCGGATTGAACACAGATATTACCACGGCCACGCGATCCTTTAATTCCGCCCTGACCGCGGGTCAGACATTCACCACCGATTTAAGTCTTGACAACGGCAACACCAGCACATCTGTTGCCAATACCAACCCCAGTACCGCGGATTCCAATATGGGTTTTGCTCTGCTGGATTCTTCGGGAAAGGTTCTGTTTTCGATGATCTGCTTTGGGGGCGGCGAATATTGGGCGTCCGATGGCACCAATAGCGGAGCATATTTTGAGCCGGCCTCCGGCAATATTCTCTATAATTATCATGCCGATGACACCTTTGCTTTCACCTTGCTGAATGCCGCGGGCAACTACAGTCTAACGGCCAGCGGCAATATCGGCGGAGGCAGCCCGACAAGCTTTACCGGCAGTATTAACATGTCTACCGGCGGACCGACACAGGTGCAATATATTGATAATAACGGCGGCAACGGCAGCGACGTGCAATGGAGCACCATGTCCATTACCAGCACACCGGTGCCTGAACCGGCCATGCTGGGTCTTGCGGCGCTCAGCGGTGCGGCACTGTTGATGACCAGGCGGCCCCATCGCCGTAAAGCCAATGTGTGAACTCGTCGCGACCCCTCCCACGCGACAAATCGTGGCGATGAAACAGCATCGCCACGATTTTTTTATTTATGATGCCCGGCCGCATATAGAATTATGTTGCGTGCCAGAGCCTGGGCTGATTTGGGCATATATCCTTTGATGCCCCATGTCGTTGTGCCCAGCAATCCGCTGGTTATGTCGTCGGGCGAGTATACCAGAACCCAGCGGCCGGATTTTTTCAGCCCCAGAAGATCAGGCTTGGATTTGGCGTATCCCGCCATCGCGGTGCGCCGATATTGAACCTTGACAGCATCGATTCCTCCGGGCATTTTTCCGGTATAGATCGAACCATTCATCGGCAGCGTTTGCAGCGGCAGACCCGGATAAAGCGCCGCCATCAGGCGTATGATTGAGTCGGTAAATGCCGGCTTGCCTCCAACGGACTCGGCGAACAGCATTCCTCCGGAAGCGATGTAGTGCCGTATGGCGGCAATTTGAGCGTTGGAAAAGTTGACTTCGCCGGTACCGGCAAGATGCAGCAGCGCGATATCGGCGGCATTGAGCTGGCGACTGGTTACCGTTTGAATTTTCAACCGGGTGTGAAAGTTCCTCCGGGCCAAAGCCGCCATTCGCGGCCACGCGCCCGGTTCGGGGTTCCAGTTGCCGGAATATTTCAGTTCGCCCATCGTGATGCTTCGCGATACGGAACGATGGGATTTGGGGATATAGAGAGATTGCAGACGATTACCGAGAAAACCCTTGCCCGTTGCATACAGATACAAATTCAGCGGGAATTCCCAGCACCGTTTTTGAGAATAGAATCGCGCCTGCCACACGCGGGCAAGGTCTAATGTGCTGACCAGCCAGAGTTCCCGGATCCCATTGGAAAGGCCCAGTATCGGAAAATAGAAGTGATACCATGGTTGCATGTTAAACAGCGGATTTTTCGCGGTAAGGAGGTGGAATTCATAACGCTTTTTTACCACCCGTTCTCCAAGACGGATCATCGCACTACGGAAGCGTTGGGAACTGCCGTCGCAGTTGCAGAAGACCATGCCGCCGGCGTCGATGTAGGCCCGCAATTTGTGCACCTCCGCGGAGGTAAACTTGGGGAGTTGACTTCCGGAGATGTAAAGAATTGGAGAATCCAGCCAGCTTGCCGTCGGCGAGTTGATATTGACAACCTGCCAATTCAAATTGGATTCCGTTTGATTACTGACCCAACTGGTTACATTGGCCACATCGCGCTGGCGGCCGTTCCATTGACCGTAGAATTTTGGGGAATACTGCAGCTTGTTCATGAATACCGGATTGAGTCCGCGGTCCAGAATCAGTAACGCGTATGCGGTATTGATTACGGGCGATGACCCCCAGAAATCGCCGGGCCAGCTACCATCGGCATTTTGATTATGCACCAGCGTGCTGGCGTAGTCACGATACCAATTATGCGAGCCGAAATACTTCAACCCCGAGGCCAGGCCAGCGCGTTCAACCGCGTACATCGCATATTCATCGGTTTCCGCAGGATCGAAATTCCGCCCCATCCAGCGCAAAGCGGAGACAATGGCCGGGTCGGGTCTGGCTCTGAGATTTACGCGCCCCGTGGAGAGAAATTCATCGTCGATAAATAAACTGGCCAGCCCGGCTGGCGTAAATGTTGCCGCGCGACCAGCGCTTGGCGTGGTTGGCACCCCGGCAAATCCAAAATATCCCCATGTGCCATCGCTATGCTGGCTCACGCGCCAATGCCTGGCGGTCAACCGCCAGTACAATGCCGGCACCGCGAGCCCGTCATGGGCACAAGCCCACATGCCCAGCAGGCCGTACTGGCTGTTGGAGTTGTCCCAATTGCCGGGTATATCGGGGAATTTTTGCGGCCCCCGCGAGTACCAGGCATACGAGTACGCGCCATCGCGATGCAGACTGCGCAACAGAAACTGTTCGTCCGCCTTGAGCACAACCCGATATTGCGGTCGCTTCGGCAGCAGTGTGAAGACTCCGGCCTGAAATGCCGCCTGATAGGTGGTATGCCCCCGAATGCCCGCCAAAAATTTGATGGCCCCGTGAAGCGGTTGCTTGAAAATTCCAAGTTCCGGCAAGGCCAATGTGCCCTGCACCGTCAGCAACGATTCGGTTACCAGGGCCGTTTCCGCGCCATAAACTCCGGATTCATGCGCCGGATCGTTGAATATTCCGGCGCGAATGCCCGTTTCCCAATAGTGTTTCCCATCACGCTGCGAAAGCAAATAGCGCACCCCGCGCTTGATGGCCCGGACCACTTCGTGACTGGTGACGCGCGGAGAACCCGCGGCAGAACCCACGGAGAGGCTCATGGCCAGAGCGACCGCCAACACGCGGCCATTCAAGGCCGCATTTCCGCTGAAGCGCAGGGGTTTTTTATTCATCCATCCACACCGCCATGACAGAGAAACGCGAACTTGCGAGCCGTTTACATATACACAATCAAACGCGATTACCGCACATTCGGCGGGCTAAACAATGGTTATTTCCGGTATTCAATTTTGTCAAGATAAAACGTAAACGGCTTACCATTGGCGGCGGCGGCCGTCCAGAAAAAGCCCACCACAATGCGCTTGAGGTCTTTGCCCTTCAGGCTGATGGAATATTTTTTCCAGTGCGTGGTTAATGTGACATTGCGCTTTGCTTTCGCGGTGTCATGGTATTTTTTATTGGATCCGATCAGACCGAATCCGAAAGTAACCACCTGCCCGGCTTTCTTTCCGCGGGCCCAGAATGAGAGCGTTTTGGCACCGGTAAGATTAAAGCCTCCGGACTGATCGCCCCAGTTATTGGCGGGGTTCTGCC
>JAKAZF010000197.1 GCA_021826605.1 Planctomycetota bacterium
GCGAATATCAGCCTCATCGCGCACGCCGCCGAGGCTCATGCGCACAAACTTTCGCCCCAATGATTCAGCGATGGATTTTCCGAGGCTGGTTTTTCCCACTCCCGGCGGCCCAAGAAAACATAAAATCGGTCCGCGACCCGCAGGATTGAGCTTGCGGACCGCCAGAAATTCAACGATGCGCTTTTTAATTTTTTCAAGATCATAATGATCGCGATCCAGAATCGTCCGTGCCCGACTAATATCCAGATCATCCTGCGTGGATTTGCTCCATGGCAACTCCGCCACGGTCTCCAGAAACGACCTTATCACGCCATATTCCGGAGATGCCTGCGGTACCGCCGCCAGACGTGCCAATTCACGATCGGTCTCTTTTTTCACCACCTCCGGCACTTTGGCTTCGTCAATTCGCTTCTTAAGATCAGAGAGTTCCTGGCTTTGTTCATCAGCCTGCCCGAGTTCTTTCTGTATCGCCTTCAATTGTTCCTGAAGAAAATAGTGCCGCTGATTTTTGTCAATACTGGAACGCACCTGCGATTGAAGTTTCTCTTCAAGCTCCAGAAGTTCTATGCGCGTGGCGAGTTTTTGGCGGACCGTGATCAGACGCTTAACGACATCGGTTTCTTCCAGCAACGCCAACTTGTCCTCAACCGAGTCATGCAGATTTGCCGCCAGAAAATCCGCCAGCGTGGATGGAGAATCAATATCTCCGAGAATAGCCGCCGCTTCATCGGGTATGTTGGGCGACAGTTCAATCATCCGTTTGGCGGCCTGCCGGACGCTTGCAACCAGCAGTTCCGTTTCCGGACTGACGTTATCCGGGGCATCAGGCAGAGCTTCCACGCGCGCTTTCAGGTAGGGTTCCTGCTGCACAAATTCCAGCACGCGAAAGCGCACCAGACCATGGACAACAATACTCTGCTGTCCATCGGCCGGGCGCAGCATTTTTAACACAATCGCCACGGTTCCTACCGCGTGCATATCTCCGGCCTGGGGGTTTTCAACATTTTCATTTTTTTGCGTCAGCACGCCGAGAATTTTCTCGCCGGGCATCACATCATCAAGCAGGCGCCGGCTTTTATCCCGTCCGATGCTCAAAGGAATAACCGCTCCGGGAAACGCCACCGCATCCCGCACGGGCAACACGGCAATAATTTCCGGAATCCGCACCTGATGCAGCATCGGTCCTGAGATACTGGCGGTTGTTTCGCCGGATTCATCAGCCATCTGAGATGCGTCACCCTCAACGGGGTCATGATCGCCCAGCTTGGGATTACTCAACTGCTTTTTCTTTTCTTCCGCCATACTGTCCTGCATTTAATAATCGCTGATTTCACCCGGTCTCAAGCGCAAGGTCCGCTGTATACTCACGGTGCTTTGGGCAATGTGATCCAGAGCATTCCCGCATCATAATGCGCGGCGATTCCACTATGATCCACATTGGCCGGCATATCAATGCTTCGACCGAAACAGCCGTGATCAATTTCCATCAGGTGCACCGCGACCGCCTTCTCCTTACCGCTGGGCATGGGACAAATCCGTCGCCCCCGGATGACCAGTTGATTGTCCGCCACGCTGACCTGAATCGCATTTTCATCCATGCCAGCCAAATCAGCGCAAACCATAAAAGCGCTTTGTGTTTCATATAAATTCACTTCCGGACGCCAGGAATCCGTCGCCCAGGATTGAAACATACCTCGGCTCATCACCGTGTCGGCTAATGCTTTGGCCATGCGATTCATCATGGCCGATTCTTCCAAACTTGCGAATTCAATGTCATTCACGGTAGACTCCTTGGCAATGGGACAGAGCCTGAAGGCAATCAGTCCTGCGGCTTAATTATATACACAATGCCCGTTACGTGGCACCTGCCGGCCACCCTACGTTTTACCGTCTGGTCGCGAAGCATAGAAGAGCCGGGTAAAAACCGAGGCTGCCGTCAGGCGCGCTGCGCCAGTGGTTGAGGCCGTTGCCATATTAAACTTCCGTGATTTCTTTGTGCTTGGCCTGGACGAGATCATCAACTTTTACTTCAAATTTTTTGAGCAGTTCCTGAACATCCTCTTTGCCCTGTTTGGCCTGATCCTCGGGAATTCCCGATTCTTTTTCATCTTGATCAATGTGTTTATTCGCATCACGACGCACATTACGCATTGCAATTCTCGCGTGTTCGGCCGCTTCTTTCACTTTTCCCAAAAGTTGCTGCCGCCTTTCGCCGGATAATGGAGGCAGCACCAGGCGAATCTGCTTGCCATCGTTGATCGGATTGATGCCCAGGTTGGCCGCCTCAAGGGCCTTAACAACGTCTTTTATAGAGGCGGGATCAAAAGGTTTAATAAGAATGGATGTTGCATCCGGGGTCGTTAAGGATGCCAGGGAGCGCAAATCCGTTGGTGCTCCGTAATAATCCACCTTGATGAATTCCACCAGCGAAGTCGTCGCGCGTCCTGTGCGGAAGCCGCGCAACTCGTGCCGCAGGTGTTCGATGGCTTTATCCATGTGCTCTTCGGCATTGAAAAGAATTTCGTCAATTGGCATTTTTTATACTCCGGGATTTTCGGAAAAGGTTCCGGACATCAAAGGTGCGCTCATGGACTGACCGTTGCCGTCGGCGTGGCTTATCAGCGTACCGATGGGTTCTCCTGATATAACCCGCATGATATTACCCGATTTTTTTAAATTAAAGACAATAATTGGAATTTTACTTTCCATCGCCAGGCTGATGGCGGTCATATCCATCACCCGCAGATTATCTGTAATGACCTGCCGATAAGTCAATTCCCTGTAACACTTGGCATCGGGATTTTTTTTGGGATCCGAATCATATACGCCATCTACTTTCGTGGCTTTCAGCAGCACGTCCGCCTGCAGTTCCGTGGCTCGTAGGGCCGCACAGGTATCCGTGGTAAAGAAAGGATTCCCAACGCCCGCAGCCAGCACGACCACCCGGCCTTTTTCCAGATGACGCAATACTTTTCTGCGAATAAACGGCTCGGCCACCTGAATGACATTCAGGGCACTGGCTACCCGCGTAGGCTGCCCCAAATGCTCCAGGACTTCCTGCAGGGCCATGGCATTTATTACCGTGGCCAGCATGCCCATGTAATCGGCGGTAGAACGTTGAATTTCACCGGATTTGGATAGCGTTTCGCCGCGGATAAAATTTCCGCCCCCGATCACCACTGCCACTTGCACGCCCATCTGTGCTACTTCGGCAATCTGCCGGGCGATGGCGGTCAGCTCGACCATATCAAAGCCGAATCCACCCTCGTGACAAAGGCCCTCGCCGGAAATTTTTAACAGAATGCGGCGGTAGCGCGATTGGGTCATGTCAAACTCCAGCCAGACAGGATTCCAGTATCAGACTTCGCCAACCTTAAAGCGTGCGAACGCGATGATGCTAAGCGGTGCGGCCACGGCTTTGCCGGTTTCCGCCACCAAGTCGCCAATGCGCTTGTTTTCGTCTTTCACAAAGGGCTGTTCCAAAAGAACATTATCCGCGAAGAATTTATCCAACTTGCCGGACACTATTTTCTCAACGATATTCGCCGGCTTGCCCTTAATGCTTTCGGCTGCAAGCTCCTTTTCGCGCTGCACCAGGGCCGCATCTACCGCTTCGCGCCTGACAGCCAGGGGCACAAACGGCATTCCAGCGGTTACGTGCATCGCAATTTCTCCGATGAGCACACGTACGGCATCATCGCTGCTGCCGTCCACCTGCACCAGCGTGCCGACCTTGGCATTGTGATGCACATATTTACCCACCAGTCCATTGGCGGATTTATAACGCGCCAAGCCGGTGACCGCCATATTCTCTTTGATTGAGCCGCCAACCAGTTCCTTAATGACGGCTTCTACCGTTCGGCCTGAGCCGTCCGGATACTTGATGGAATTAAGCTCCGCCGGCGTGGAAACCTCATGCGTAAACGCCAGCTCCACCAGATCATGCAACAGCTTCTGGAAGGCTTCATTGCGGGCGACGAAATCGGTCTGACAGCCCAGCCGCACCATGACGCCCAATTTGCCATCCTCACTGATTTTCCCGCCAACCAAGCCTTCTTTCATCTCATTGGAAGTCTTGGCTTCCGCGCGCCCCGCACCCCATTTTCGCAGCAATTCACCCGCCGCCTGCATGTCGCCATGGGCTTCAACAAGAGCCTTTTTTGCATCCATCATGCCGGCATTGGTACGTGCCCGCAGTTCCATGACATCTTTTGCGCTGATTTCCGCCATTGTATTTTTTCCTTCGGTGTTCTAAACAAAACAACCCAATTAATAAGCCGGCGCTTCCAAATTACGCCATAGCCGGGAAATTTTACGCCGTTTCAGGCCAAACGTCCACCCAGGCTTAGATTCGGCTGTTTCTGATTTTTTTTGTGTCCCCTATTCCTTGACAAATAACTAATCGTGTTTCATACTTAGGAATGCTGACGTAAATCCATATAGGATTTGTATGCGTTTGCGTAATTTAGTCTTGTCGCTTGTTATTTCGCTTTTAGGCATCGCGAATTGTTTCGCCGGGGGTTCGGACTATGGCAACCGTAGTAGGCAAAATCAAGTGGTTCAATGACCGCAAAGGCTTTGGCTTTATTGAAGGCCCGGACAATCAGGATATATTCGTTCACCAGTCGGACATCATTGCCGAAGGGTATCGTACGCTGGCCGATGGCGATACGGTTGAATATGAATGCCAGGCCGGCCCCAAAGGCGTCAAAGCGGTAGGGGTGCGCCGGATACAAACTGCAGTTGAGCAGCAGACCTAAGGCCGCCCGCGGCCACATTTTCCCTTGCACCGCCGCCTACCAAAAAATCAGCTCCGCGTCGCGCTGTTGACTGGGTGCTATTGCTCCCCCGCCGTCGCGGATGATTTGCGAACCGTAATTATTTTCATAACCAGGTCTTTGGCGACGGACAAATGAATGCCGTTCCAGTTGAGATGATAGTAAAAATCTCCCGTGGTGTACGTCGTCGCATCCATTTTTGTTCCGCTTTTCGTCCGGAAAACGTAGCCGGTAATGGGGCCACTGGCCGCCGCTTTTCCAGAGGAGACATAATGCGGGGAACGTCCGCAGTATAGAATCTTTGCGGTGTAGGCTGTGGAAGGTGCGATCGTTTCTGCGGGGATGTTGACGCTGGGGACATTGCCCAGAAAAGTCCCGACCTGATAAAGCGGAAATATCGACTGCAGTCCCGGTAGGTAGGCCTGCGATCTCAACTCTTGCCCTGACGGTAGGGATAGCTGGGGTGTCTCGCGGGAAACACTTTGTGAAGCGATACTGACGACGGTCCCATAAACCGCGCCGCTATTGGGCTGTTGCCCTGCGGGGGGCGAAACAAGCTCACCACCGTTTGGCGCTGCGCGAAATGCAATGGCCACTAATCGCAAATCTTTTCGCTGTTGACTATAGGCCGCCTTGGTAACCGTAGAGCATTCGTCTTTCTCGGCGAACAATAGGTGTTGGTTCACTTGCCATCCCAACGCGTTGGGCGAACGCCGCTTCAGCCGGTCAAGCTGGTATCGATATTCTGCCTTCTTTCGCAGCCGAGCCTCCCGACGAATCAAGCGGAAGTGTTCGGTGATCTGGCTACGGATTGCGAGTTCTTGCCGCCGCTCCTGGCGGGGAAGCGCGGCACTGGTGCCCCCGGCAAAGGTAAATTTTCCGGCATGTGAGCCTCTTGTAAGAAAGGCTACTACCCGCCGCCCGATTATTTTTCCAGGATCGTTGCTATACCGCGCCAATTCAGAGCTAAGCGACGGAATCGAATTCCACGGCACGGGCTTGGCTGCACGCACCAAGAGTTTCGCCCATTCATTGGATGGAACCGATCCTAAGCTGGTGCCGGTGCCGGACGCCGATTGTGCCGCCCCACCACTGAACGGCGACTGTGAACCCGGCGGTACGAAGGCCCCCGGCCGGAAAAGCTGCCCGGTATAGGGTGGGCCTGCAGGCTGGGAAAATCCCGCCGCCACCACGCTCGGCGAGCCTTGCATCTTCAGGGCCATTTGGTCCTGACTCCAGCGGGCCCGCGCCGCTTTTAACTGCGCCACGCCCGCCAC
>JAKAZF010000198.1 GCA_021826605.1 Planctomycetota bacterium
GACGGGTGTAAAGCCCTTAGAACACTCCCGGGGCCGTCTTTTCCGGCATGGTAAGCTTTTCGGTCTCCATCGAAGCAATGGGGTACGAACAATAATCCGCAGCCCACGCCCCGCCCGGACGATGGTTCCCACTAATTCCGACGCCTCCAAATGGTAATGCGCTGCTGGCCCCGTTGGTCGGGCGATTCCAGTTAATCACTCCGGCGTGGACGTGACGAAAGAACTGCTCGAAGCGTTCGCGGCGATCGGTTAACAGCGATGCCGATAAACCGAAGCGGGTATTGTTGGCTTCATTTATGGCGGAAGGAAAATCCTCCACGCGAATGACCTGCAGCAGCGGGCCGAAAATTTCCGCATCCGGTCGGTTTCGCACATCTGTAACATCAATTATTCCGGGGGAAAGGGCGGCGGGATGGTCGGTTACCGCAACGGCCTTAAGTATATCTGCGCCACCCGCGGCCAAAAGTCGGTCCTGCGCGGCCAGCACATCGTTGGCGGCGCGCGAGGAAATTAACGCGCCTATGAAGGGTTCAGGTGTATCCAGCGGACCGCCGATGCGCAGGCGCTGCGCCATGGAAGCAAGTTCGGGAATTATTGCGATATCCGCCGGGCCGACGATTAATCTTCGGGCGCAGGTGCAGCGCTGGCCGGCGGTGAGAAAGGCGGAGGTAAGGGCCGTGTAGGCGGCTGCTCTGTGGTTGGAGCAATCAAAAACCACCAGAGGATTGTTCCCGCCCATTTCCAATGCCAGCATACGGTGTGGAAATCGCGTTTGCAGTCGCATCAAAGCCTGTCCCGTTGGAACCGATCCAGTAAAGAAAATGGCATCAATATCCGCGTGGTTGGCCAATGCTCCGCCAGCCGCACTTCCTCCCTGAACCAGGTTCAGCACCCCGGCGGGAAGCCCCGCCTCCTGCCAGAGGCGACACATGAATTCGCCCGTATGTGGTGTTTTCTCACTGGGTTTAAATATAACGGTATTGCCTGCCAGCAACGCGGGAATAATGTGCCCATTGGGCAGGTGCCCCGGCATATTAAAGGGTCCGAAAACAGCCGCCGCACCGTGCGGCTTGAATCGCGTAATGGCCGTTGCATCGCCCGTATTGACGCGCGTTTCAGCGCGCCGCTGGCTCTGGGCTGTTAAGCTGTAATTGAGTTTTGCAATCATAGAGGCAACTTCAGTGCGGGTTTCCCACAAAGGGCGGGATGTTTCCATTGCAATAATCCGGGCCATTTCCTCCGCTCTGGTCTTGAGCAAGGCTGCAAAGTCTGCGGCAATCCGTGCTCTGTCGGTCTCGAGCCATCCGGGCAGTGCCTGCCGAGCCGCTGCCACCGCCTCATCGATTTGATCTTTGGATGCCGCCGCGCCCTGCCAGAGCAGGGTGTTATCCCATGGACAATGTGATTCCATCGCTTCTGCCCGGCCAATCGGACGGTTGCTTCCGATTAACAATGTGCCTTGATAAACATTCATGGTTTTTCCCCGCCCGGCCGCAGTGAGACGTACCGTACTTTATCACCGGGCCGAATATTAAGCATTTCTGCCGCTTGGCTCTCCAACTTAATGGCCCGGTCATCGACAATTTCCATTGCCGTCTTACACGCCCGAAATGTCATGCTGGCATTGCTTACCAACCAATCGCTGGAACCCAATGTCATTGAAGAGGGGCCGGTAAAAATTGCCTCGCGGCTCTCGCGCACGGCACGAATCCTGCTTACATCGCAGCCGTAGACAGCACCGGCTTCAAAAATATCAACGAGCTGTTCGAATGTGAATCCCTCGTCGGTAAGAATTCGCAAGGCTGGCTGCGTATCTGGATGCACTTTACCGATTACCTGTTGGGCTGCCGGCGGCAGAAGCGGAATATACAGTGGATATTTGGGCATCAGGTTGGCGATAAATTCCTTATCGGCCATTGTGAGATAATCAGCCTGCGGAAAATCCACATCAAAAAAATGTCGGCCTACGGCCTCCCAAAACGCAGAGCGGCCTTGCGGATCAATTTCGCCGCGCATTTCTGCGATCACGTGCGGATCAAAACGTTCGGGACATTGCGCCATGAAAAGAAACCGAACCAGCGATAAAAACCGACCATTGCCGTTTTTACGGAAATGGGGCAAAAGAAAAAGGCTGCCGACAATCGCCGGGCCATCATAGTTGACGGTCAATTCCAATACGGGGATGTTTTTATCCACCTTCAACATAGCGCTGCAATGGCGTTCATGGCGGAGGCGGTAACTGTAGAACGGATCAAATCCTCCCACCTTGGATACAATGCCGCACACACCCACCGCACGCTGCTGTTGAGTATCTTCCAGCACAAAAAGATAAGTCTCTCCCCGCGGCTTTGTAACTTTCATGCTGAAGGCCAATTCGCTTTCTTCGATGCGCCGTTGTAATACCGCACGGTCTGGTGGCAAGGTCGTCATGCCATAGCCGGTTTGGCCGGCTAATTCAAGAAGGGCGTCGAGATCGGCGGCGCGAATCGGTCGGACAAAAACCATAGCCATCCTCCATTAGTTGCCGGCACAAGCCAGAAGCGTGGACTCCAGAATATGACAAACCGTTTCAATGTCATTCTCAGTTACAACTGGAACCGGTGGTAACATGCGAATCCGTGCCGGTTTATTGCCGGCATAAAAGGCGATCACGCCCCGGTCGAACAAGTGCTTGAGAACCTGTTTCACTTTGGCTTCCGAACCGTCCAACGGGGTCAATGCGATCATGGCTCCAATCCCAAAGGGGCCATGCAATAACTGGGGGTGCCGCTCGGAAATCGCCTTCAGACGCTGCGTTATCATCCGATGCACACGCATGTTTTGGCCATCCGGACCAAAGAGATCGGGCCGGCTCATCATCGTGAGAATTACTCCCGCTGCGGCAATCGCTGATGCTGAAGCCGTGAATGTTTGACTCAACAGGCCGGGCTGCGGTTTAAATGCCGCGGTAAATAACGTCGCACAAAGTTGAGTGAGTTTGCCCACGGTCACCACATCCGGCCATGCCGCAAGATCAAAATGTTCAAAAGCAAACGGCCGGCTGGTACGGCCGAATGTCTGGATCTCATCAAACCAGATGGCCACACTGTTGGCTTTCAGTTCGGTCAATATGGCGGTGAAAAACTCATGATCTCCAACCCAATATCCGCCTTCTCCCAAAATCAGTTCGATACACATTGCGGCATGCTGGCCAGGATATCGCGCCAGATGCTTACGCAGGGCATTAACCGTTTTGGTTATACTGCCCTTCGGATCACTGGCATCAAAAAAAGGAACATAGTCCACGGCTAATGTAGTTGGCAATCCAACGCGGTATTGCGGTTTATCCGTTATTTGGGCCAGGGCCATGGTTCGTCCGCAGAAGCCATGCTCAAAGGCTATTATGCGTGAACTGCCGGGCTTGTGCTGGAACATAACTTTCAGCGCGTTTTCATTGGCCATGGCTCCGCTGCTGGTCAGAAAGCAATGCTCGAGTTTTGATCCGGAACTTCTCGCGAGTTGCAGCAATTGCGAAGCAACGCTTGCTGCGTCGCTGTTCTGCTGCAGGTTTCCCTGCATGACGGTATCCGAAAGCGCTGCGGAGATGCCACTTTGCAAAAGTTGGGGATTTCCATGCCCCAGAAAGTGCACGCCAATGCCGCTGATGAAATCATATTTCACGCTTCCATCCGCGAGTTCCACCAGGGAACCATGCCCT
Organism: Planctomycetota bacterium; assembly: GCA_021826605.1. The sequence continues at coordinate 3,698 of JAKAZF010000198.1, forward strand.
ATGCCACTGCCGAGATATGGAAAATACAGCCCGCCTGCCCGGGCGCAGGAAAATTCCGCAATAAGCTTCGCGTATTCAATGGCGCGGCCTGGATCCGGAACCTTGACGCCGATAAGTTTACTTTGATGATCGCGCAATGCCATGGCTAAAAGTTCGCGCGCCTGAAGCACCCGTGGATCTGTTGCCAACTGTTCTGAAATTAAGGCCGTCATAACGAACCTCCGATCCATCCTGTCACTTGCCCCTGTCTATTGTATCGACTAATTTGGCACAGGTCGCAACGGGATTGGGTTCAGGCGTGGTTATTGGCCGCCGGCCAGATGTGCGGACGTTGGCAAGGGGATGGTGATTTAACGCTATTAAGCGTTGTCCTGCAGAGACTTAGTGCGGCGGCCAATTATTTGCACAACCGCTCCGAGTCCGGTGTGAAAAGTGCCTTCGAGAACTTCACGCTCCATCTCCCGCGCAAGAATAAAGTCCAGGCCGGCAAGTTCGATTCGAAGTTGCGCCAACGACGGAAGCATATCGATATCCTTTGGCCCACCGGTTTTGAATTTCAATTGATCCGGGCCATAAGATTCCAACAGTAATACCCCTTCAGGACGTAACCCCCTGATCACCTGACGATAGATCCGTTGCCTTATTAACTGCGGCAGATGCGCAAAAATGAGAACAATGCCATCCCAGCCATTCGGTTGAATCGTGTAGGTGGTCATGTCCGAAACTTCCGTTTGTAGCTTTACGTTTTGCCGCTGTGCCAGAGCTTCCGCGTTTTGCATTCCCACACGCGACGCATCCACGGCCAGTACGCTATAGCCTTGGCTTGCCAGAAATACGGCGTTGCGTCCTTCGCCCTCGCACAGGCTCAAAACGCGGCCCATCGGTATGGTGGTAAAGTGTTCGCGAAGAAAATCGTTTGGCTGTGTGCCATATGCCTGTCCCGGTTGGCTGTATCGTGTATCCCAGATATTCATGCCGTCATTTATAAGCGCGAAATGTGAATTTGGATAGCGATGGATCGGGGTCAAATGACCGCTGTGCCGGTACCTGGGCTGCTGAAATGACTGTTTTTAACGAATCTGTTGCGTGGAAATGGCTTATGTGTTCGTCGCTTTCCGGGGTGGCTATCGGTCGGTGCTGTTATCACCGTCCGATCCAAAACGCCCTTAAAGCGATTGCGGAGATAATTCGAATATTGAGTAAAGACCCGAATGTGGCAATTTAATGCCCGGGAAATCGGGAAAAAAGCAAATGATCATTGCGGAGCGTGACATGAACACGGTAAATGGGTTCCAGTATCTCAGCGGTCAGGACCTGATCCGCCTGGCCGTGCGCGGCCAATTTCCCTTCGTGCATGATCAAGACTCGATTTGCATTCGTGCGGGCATGATTTAAATCATGTGTAACCCAGATGATCGCTTTTTTCCGGTCCCGCGCCAATGCCTTTAGATGATCCAATAATTCCAATTGATGCCATACATCCAGTGCCGCTGTGGGTTCGTCCAGCAGCATAATCGGCGTGTCCTGCACCAGAGCTCTGGCAATGGCCACACGCTGCCGTTCTCCGGCTGACAGTTCATCATAAGTGCGTTGGGCCAGCGCGTGTATATCCAAATCCCACATGGCTTGAACCATTCGGTCCAACATCGGCTGATCGGCTTTTAACACCGACAATCCCGGCTCACGGCGCTGATGGGCCCAGAGTCCCATTGCAACAATCTCCTGAACGCTGTACGCAAAGCTTACCTGCGGCGATTGTGGAACGTAAGACAGCAGCGCGGCGCGCTGCAATGGATGCAGATCTGTTATGTTTTGCTCATGGACGGTGATTGTTCCGCCGCTTGGTGTGAGGTGGCCCAAAAGCAGTTGCAGGAGTGTGGATTTACCGGAACCGTTTGGACCAACAATCATCGCCAATTCACCGGCATAAAATGGCACGGTGACATCATCAACGGCTGTTTTGCCGCCGGCGTATTGGAACGTCAAATGGGTCGCCTCCAGCACAAGGCCACCTGGCGGTGCATCGGATGGAAGGTCAGACTGTCTACTGTGTATATGCATATGTATCCGCGACGTATTACATCCATGTTCGCCGGCGATTCAGCAGATAAAGAAAAAACGGGCCGCCGCATAATGCCGTAATAACACCTACCGGCAGTTCCCCGTTAAAGTAAGCGCCGGTGCAGCGGACAAACGTATCCGAAACCATCAGAAATATGGCCGCCAGAAGCGGACTGGTTATAAGCAATTGTCGATGATCGGGTCCGAAAATTCCGCGACATACATGCGGACAGATCAAACCAACAAATCCAATGGGGCCGGCCACGGTAATGGAGGCAGCGGTTGCCAAGG
>JAKAZF010000199.1 GCA_021826605.1 Planctomycetota bacterium
CATTTTGTGAGCCGATATTCAACGTAATTTTTTTGCCGGCCGGATTCACAACTGTCAGAACTGCTTTGGGCTTTTCCAGGCCGGTCTGAGCCAGACTGTGTGATCCGCTGGAAGCTATTTTATTGCGGTATTGCCATTTCAAATCCGCCAGGGTGCCGGCCAGATCACCAATGGCGTAATCCCGTCCACGGGCCTTGATCGGGCTGATAATAAACCAATGCGTACCAACATGCTTAAACGCCAATTCCGGACCGGATGTCGGCTTGTATGAAAAGCGTTGCAGCGATGTCGGGTGTGGAGAAAAGACGTATTGATTTTTGGTCGGGTGTGCCGCCGGCTTGGGCTGGCGGCTCACGTACGCCACGATCCCCACAAGAATAATGAGAATTAAAAGTACGGCTATGGTTAATCGCGAATTCATCGTAAGCGTCCTTCCTGGATATTTATTGGTAACTGCATATCTAAATGCCAATCGGCAGTCTGGGCTTATATTCGTCGCCGCGCCACAAACACCATTAACCCGACGGCAATGGCCAGAATCGCCGGCATGGCAAAACTGCTCAATCGGACAAATGCCTCTTCCGTGCCGCTCATGCGTTTAATACGCAGCGCGACGGTCGCCCGCGGACTGGCGGCAATCAGGTGTGATTGGTGGGCCAGCCAATAGATGCTGTTCATAAACAGTTCCGCGTTACCGGGGAAATTGGAAATCATGGCCAGTTGGCCATTGGAAATGGCGGGCGTCGAGGCATTAATTAATCCATCAGTAATAAACATCACGTTACCGATGGCCACCACGCGATTCGTGGCGTTATCAGCCATAACACCTAAGGGCACCGGCGCTTTGAGATCCGTTGAAGGATTAAACGGGGCGTTAGGAGCAGCGGGCTGAGTCTGGCCGAAAACATTGGAGCTGGCGGAGGTTTGCAGGAATATTTTCGCTGTGACGCCCTTGGGCTGCGGTGCCATAGCACCGACATAGGTCGGGGAAAGGATAAATGAGCCATCCTGCCCCTGCGTACCGGCGAGCATAGCCGCCAGTGATTCAATGGGTTTGGTGATGAGGGTGGGAGGATAGTTTGCAATTTGAATTTGCGGAGCATCCAGATGATGGCCGCCCTGCACCGCCACCCGTTGCACCACCTGATAGGTGCTGCGCAGGCGAATGCCGTAGCCGGCGAGTATACTCTTATAGGGTATCTGGCCCTGGGTCATCATCATGAGCTGCGGCGGCATGGCGCTAAGCAGAAACAGGGCGTTACCGCCTTGTGCTAACTGCTGGCTGATTTTCTGCTCCAGCATCGTATACATCATGCCCCCCATCTGGGCCATTTGACCCGAGGGGGGCAAATCCAGCACCACCCAGATAACGCCTTTGCCGATGGCCGGCGGATTTTCGCCGGCGGTGGGCGCTTGCGGGTTGCCGCCCGGTCCGGGTGACCATTGATAGACTTTGAAATTGTTTTGCCGCAGCATTTTTGCGACAGCGGTAAATGGCCCACCGGCGGAAATAAGATTCATGGAATTAACGCTGACAAACACGACTTTGGTGCGATGTTTTTCCGTCATGGCCAAAAGCGCGGAATTTACCGCCTGTTCACCCTGAAACGTATATTGCAACTGGCCCTGGCCGGGATTTCCCTGCGGGAGAAATAACTGATTGCGCCGAAGTACTTTGACAATTTTCGGCCCGATGACGATCAACGAATCTGCGTGCAATTCGCTAAGCACATTGCCGGCTTTCACCGGCTTAAGAGCGGCCAACAGTGCGGTGTAGGATTTCAATTTCGCCGCCTGCTTTTGAAATTCGGCGGAATTTTTCTTCAGCAGCGTTTGAACCACCGGACTGAAGGCCGCAATGACGTTTTTCTTACTTAGTGCCTCAAACTGCTGCTGAATATTTTCCAGATTGGAAGCCAGAGAGGTTGTCAGCGTGGGCCAATCCGGCAGAGCATTCTTACGAACAGCAGTAATTTTCCGTTGCAAACGGGCAACAATCCGCGGTACGCCGGCGCTGTGGCTGAAGCTCACTTGCAACGTAGCGAAATTTTGCGATTGATCATTGGTTGCCGCCACCGCAGGGTTGCTTTCCAAGGCATCAATTTGCCTGGCTTGTGCCGCCGAGAATTTAATAAGATCCGCCGCCAGGGGCTGAAATTGATCCACCGCTTTACGATAGGCGGCGAACTGGCCGCCGAAGCGCGAATGAATTTTACGCTTCAGGGCGTTGAGGGTGGCGGGTTTATATTGCACTACCTGTGAGGAGGCGTTGGTGTATTCACGGATCAGGCGTTGGATTTTTAATCCTTGTGTTTGTTCGCCGGGGTCAGCATCCAGGGAGGTTGGAAATTCATTGACCAGATAAAACTTTTTGCCGGTTTTATCAACCAGCTTCAGCAGATCCAGCGTTTTGGGAGACAGAGAATAAATACCGCCGGTGGTGCAATCTTTGGAATAGTTAAAACGCAGCGACAGCCAATCCACAAATACCACCACGAGCACCGCAGCAATGACCAATATCGCGGTGTTGGAACCATAGATTGACCGGCGCTTGCCCGCGTTCCACACGGGCTTTCCCGCCGTGGACGCCGCCGTCGTTTTATCATTATTTTCCGCTTCAACCATAGTAATTTAAATCTCCGATCACGCCAATTCCCCCATCACCTGACAACTTGTTACTCATTATTCACTGGCTAGCCGCTATCTCCACTTGCGGCTTTCCAGCACCACGTAGGTTAAAAACAAAAACAGTCCCGCTCCGCTAAGGAAAAAGATGAGATTCTGGGTGTCCAAAATGCCCCGGGAAAAATTCACCATGTGCGGCTCAATGGCCAGATACCGCAACACGTGCCGCAACGTGCGCAACCACGCCCATGAAACGCCCAAAGCCGAACCGAGAAAATACGATATCGCCTGAAACAGAATTCCTAAAGCCACAAGTGTCACGCAACTGCTCATGGCGGCGAGAATCTGATGCTGAGTGCAGGCGGAAAAAAACAGGCCGATGGAGACCATGAGCATCCCCATGAGCAACAAGCCCAGATAACTGGTCAGCACTGTCATGTAGTCCGGCCGGCCAAAGAGGGAAAGAATGAGGATAAATATCAGGCTTGATGCGATGACCACACAATAAAATCCCATCGCTCCGAGAAATTTCCCCATCAGCAGTTGGAAATCGGTGATCGGGCTGGTGCGCAGGGTTTCAATGCGGCCGGAACGGTATTCCTCGGAAAACAGAGACATGGTCATAAATGGAACCACAAATATCAGAATCAGGTGATTCCATTGAAACATCGGGCCGGGATCGGCAATGGCCCCCGGCTGCATGACCAGCAATGAAAACAGAAGTCCGACAAACAACAGGTAAATCGCCAGCACGATATAACCAATGGGCGAATAAAACAGGCCGGTGATTTCTCGCCTGGCCAGGGCCAAAGTTGTTGACATATCCAATTCTCCATAATTTTGCGGCTGCCGAAACAACGGTACGCTTTCGGCTGGGGATCATAAACGTGTATCAGGCCGCCGCCGCTGCGCCTGGATCGGTAATTTGCACAAAAAATTCTTCCAGGCTTGCGCCCGCGGAACGCATTTCCCGCAAGGCCCACCCCCGCTGCTGCACCAGAGCTGCAATCTGTTCGCGCATCGCTCCATCCAGTTTTCCGGAAAGTTCCACCGTGCATACGGCGTTATCTGAAAGCGTTCGAGCCTGTTCTACCCCCGGCAAAGCCGCCAGGGCGGAGCGTATCTGATCCGCCGGTCCGCGTACCTCCAGCACCAGACGGGCACCGGAGCCTCGCTGCGCACACTGCTGTTTCAATTCCTCCGGCGACCCCTGGGCCAGAATTTTGCCGCGACCGATGATAATCACTTTCTGGCATACCAATTCCACTTCGGAAAGGATATGGGTGGAAAGCAGTACCGTATGCAGCCCGGCGAGATTGGCGATAAGTTTGCGCGTTTCACGGATTTGCGAGGGATCCAGTCCGACGGTCGGCTCATCCAGCACCAGCACGGGTGGATTGTGCAACAACGCATCAGCAATGCCCAGACGTTGCCGATATCCTTTTGAGAGCTTGGAGATTGGCCAGCGTTTACGATCCGAAAGCCAGCAAAGTTCCGTTACTTCATCGATACGTTTTTTTATAGTGCCTCGATCCATCCCGCGCAAGCGGCCGCGAAATTGCAGATACTCCGCCACCCGCATTTCCAGATAAAGCGGTGCATTTTCCGGCAGATAACCCAGATTTTTCCGCACCTTCAGCGAATCATGAAATACGTCCAAGCCCCCCACGCGGGCGGTGCCGCTGGTAGGTGGCATAAAGCAAGTCAGCATCCGAATGGTGGTGGTTTTCCCCGCCCCATTGGGGCCTAAGAAACCAACCACCATTCCTTTGGGCACGGCAAAGCTGATATTATCCACAGCCAAAAATTTGCCGTAGGCTTTGGTCAATTGCTCAACGACAATTTCCGCAGGTTGCGACATTCAGTTCTCCTCGTGGGCAAATCCAAGCCCCATCAATCCGCCGGGGAAATTTACAGCCCCTTTTCCTACAGTGCACTGTACGAAAAGTCAACCGGGATGGTTTGGTGAAACTGGAAAACTGCTGCACCAGCACTGCGCTCTGCTGATCTGAGTATATACTTTATCACCGGCTCTTGAGGTCTTAGCTTGGCAAGATCTGCCGGATGAATTTCGTTCATCCGGTTCCTCGGCTTTGTTGATGATGTGGAGATTTATAAATGCGTTTTTATTTACCAGGTTTTTTGCTGGCGGCCGTGCTGCTGGGGGGGTGTACGAAAGTTCCGCCGATGGCGTCAGCGCCGGCGGAAAATCCAGCCAATGCCATGGCTCAGTCCGGGCCGGCGATTCCACAATCGGATTTTCTTAATGTCCGGGATGCGTCCGCCCAAATTGCTCCGCCTCACGTTACGGCGGGGAAAAATCTGCCGATGGCGGGCACATCCGCCACACCGGCCAAGCCTCCTGCCGGTGCAATGGGCAACGGTTCAAGTATGAAAAACATGAACATGTCCGGAAACGGTTCGACTATGAACATGGGAAAACCTTCCCAAACAAAACATGCCGGGGGTATGAAATGAAGAATAAGCATGTTGACAAAATTAAGCGATACGGCGGTGCTGCCGCTGGCGTGCTTTTTCTAACCGGCTGCGCGACAGTTCCGCGGCAGGGAGGCTTTAAGTCTGTGGCCGCCGTGGCCCGACAGCGCATTGGGGCGACTGTAATTTGGGATCAGAATACGAAAGCCGATCAGCGTGTTCATGCCGCGGTTGGCAAGCTGCTGGCGCAGCCGTTAACGGCACATGCGGCTGTGCAGATCGCATTATTGGATAATCCGGAGTTACAGGCTCAATATGAACAACTCGGCGTCTCGCAGGCTGATGTCGTGCAGGCAGGACTGCTGTCGAATCCGATATTTAATTTTGATATTCGGTTTCCGGCGGCACCATTTCATGGCTGGGACGCCAGCGTGGCGCAGAATTTTCTGGATATTCTGCTGTTGCCCACGCGAGGCAAAATCGCTGCTGCACAATTTGCCGCAACGAAGGATCAAGTCAGCAACGCTGTGGTGATGATGGCCCAGCGCACACGCGCCGCGTATTATCGCCTGGTTGGCGATCAGCAGATGGTGGCATTAGAAAGCCGAATTAAGCAGGGAGCGGCAGCACAGCTGGATTTGGCAAAAAAATTGCGGCAGGCGGGCAATACCCCGCCGATTGCCTACGATCAGCAACTCACGCTCTATGAGCATATCCGTCTGCAACTGGCGATGGATAAAGCCACGGTGCTGGAAGATCATGAGCGGCTCAACGCGATGATGGGCTTGTGGGGTAAGCAGGGAAACTGGACCGTGCCGGCCCGACTTGCGGTTCCACCGGCGCATAACCTGTCACTGAAGGGCTTGGAATCTCTGGCAATTAGGCAGAGCCTGAGTTTGGTCGCGGCACGGCAACGCCTGCGTGCCGACGCCGTTGCATTACGAATTTCCGGTATTGCCGGGCTTCTTCCCG
>JAKAZF010000200.1 GCA_021826605.1 Planctomycetota bacterium
GCTGTTGCTGCAGGATTTCGGGATGGCGGGCGTGATTGTACATCTGCTGCATGATACGCGAACTGATGTGCACTTCCAGCACCACCCGATTGGCAACCGATTCATAATCGCGGGCCAGCACGGTGGCATATTTTTCCAGAAACGTAATGCCCTTGCTGTCGGAAAGCAGTACGGATATCCGGGCGTGAATCAGCTCTCCAAGCATGGCGCTTAAGACCATTTCGGTAAGCCGGGCGACGCCTTCACCGGTTTTGGCGCTGACGGGCAGGGCGTTGGGAAATTTAAGTTTCCAGAATGCCAGATCATCCGGCGAAGCCACCGCATCGGTTTTATTTAAAAGCAACTGCGCCCGTTGATTGCCGCAACCAATATCCATCAGCACTTTCTGCACGCTGATCAACTGCTGCATGGCATGGGGATGTGAAACGTCCAGAAGCACCAGAAGCAAATCGGCATGAGTGGCTTCCTCTAAAGTCGCTTTGAATGATGCCACGAGATGGTGCGGCAAATCGCGTACAAACCCGACGGTGTCCGACAGCAAGCCGCTGTGAGCACTGGCCAAGCGCCATTGGCGTGTTTTGGTATCGAGCGTAGCAAACAGTTTATCTTCCACAAAGGTTCCCGCTCCAGTCAGCGTGTTAAACATCGTGCTCTTGCCGGCATTGGTGTAGCCCACCAGACTGACGGTGAAATGCTGTTCTTTACGGGTGGAAACTTCCCGGCTTTTGCGCTCCTGCACCTGAGCAATGCGCTTTTTCAAATCGGAAACTTTGTCCCGCACCAGTCGGCGGTCAATTTCCAACTGCATTTCACCGGGGCCGCGCGCCCCAACGCCGGCTCCGGCACCGGAACCAATGCGTTCCAGATGCGCCCACATGTGCCGGAGGCGCGGATAGGTATATTCCATCTGCGCCAGCGCCACCTGCAATTGGGCTTCATGGGTTCTGGCCCGTGTACCGAAAATATCGAGAATCAATTCACTGCGATCGAGAACTTTGCAGTCACAAATCTTTTCCAGATCACGCAACTGGTTGGGCGACATGTCATTGTCAAAGATCACCACCTCCGCACCATGCGCTTTGACCATGCGCCCGATTTCTTCCGCTTTGCCCCGGCCGATATAAGTTCCGGGGTCAATACTTTGACGCTGCTGAATAACGCGCTCAATAACCTCGGCTCCGGCGGTTGCCGCCAGACTGGCTAACTCGCCAAGCGGATCGCGCGGATCAGCCGTTGAATCCGGCAGCAGCACGCCTACGAGAATCGCCTTTTCGCGCTGGACGGATAATTCGGTGCGATGATCTTTAGACAAGTGCTGAAAACTCCTGAAATAGGGTCGTGTTATTTATTTCGCCACGCTCTCCATCGATGGATTGAGTTTACTGCTGCGGGCTGCCGACGGCAATTTCAGGCGGTGCCAAACCCTTAGTGGGAGTCAGGCGTGCGATTTTCAACGCGATTTTTCCGGCTCTGCGCGGCGATTCGGCACGCCATAGTCAGGGCCGCCTTCATGCTGCCCGGATCAGCCTTATTTTTGCCCACAATATCAAACGCGGTACCATGGTCCACACTGGTTCGAATAATCGGCAGACCCAGCGTCAAATTGACACTGTTATTAAAATCCAGCAGTTTCACAGGTATCAACCCCTGGTCATGGTACATCGCCACGACCAGATCATAGGCGCCTTTTGCAGCTTTATAAAAAATGGTGTCCGCACTGAAGGGCCCTTGGGCGTCAATGCCATGCTGACGGGCCATGAGTATCGCCGGCTCAATAATCCGCTTTTCTTCATCACCAAATTGCCCATTTTCACCTGCGTGGGGGTTTAATCCGCATACTGCAATGCGGGGGTGCTCAATGCCAAACCAATCTTTAAGCGCCTGGTGCGCCAGATCAATGGGATCAAATACCGTGCCGATTTTAAAGCTATGGCGCAGCTCGAAAAGGGCTTCATGAATTGTACAGAGCACCACGCGCAAGCCTTTGTGCGACGCTGGTGCTGCCACGGCGTCTGGGCCGCTGCCTGAAGACTCGGTCGGCGGATTGGCGGCGAACATCATGGCATAGCGCCGGGAGTTGGTTTTTTCAGCCAGCAGTTCCGTGTGGCCCGGCCACCGCGAATAGCCGGCAAGTTTCCAGCTTTCCTTACAGATCGGCCCGGTGACAATGGCGTCGATTTGATTTTTTCTTGCCGCCTCAATGGCATCGGTGACAAATTTCATGGAGGCCAGCCCACCCTGTTTGGAGGCGGCCCGCACATCCATTCCCAGAAAGGAGAATTCGTCATAGTCCAGTACCACGGCGTCATGGTCGTAGGGGCGCAGCCGTTCATGTTGATCGCGCCACCAGAATGGCTCAATTTCCGCCAGATCAGCGCAGTAAGCCAATAGTTCATTAAAGCCAAATATCACAAAGCGGCCCATTTTGCGTATGTGCGGGTCGGAAAGGGCCTTGACAATGACTTCAGCGCCCACGCCGGCGGGGTCACCCATGGTTATGCCGATGGTGGGCAGGTATGCGCTCATGGCATCGCCCCGATCATCCCATCAGCCGGACTCTGGGCCAAGCGCTGAAGCGCTATGGGATCAAGATGTTTGAGATAATTGACCACCGTGCGGGTTAAAATATCGGTTTCAATATTCACTCGGTTGCCCACCTTCAGCAAGCCCAGCGTGGTCAATTCCCGGGTCAGGGGAATCACCGCCACGCTGAAGGTGTTGGAATCCACCGATGCGACGGTCATGCTCACGCCATCAATGGCAATGCTCCCCTTGGGGACAATCATGTTGCGGCACGGTTCCGGCAGGGAGAAAAAAAGCCGCCAGTCACCGGGGTTCGCGTGAACTTTGACAACCTCGGCCACAGCGTCGATGTGTCCCTGCACAAAATGGCCGCCCAGCAGATCGCCCGCGCGTAGTGAGCGTTCCAGGTTCACCGTATCGCCCGGATGTTGATCACCCAGATTAGTTACCGCCATGGTTTCGCGCACGGCGTCAAATTCCAATCGCTGGCCCGGTTCAATGCGGACCACACTCAAGCAGATGCCCGAGACGGCGATGCTTTCACCAATGTCAAAAGAAACCGGCCCAAAATTTGCAGCATCCACGACAATACGCCGACCGCGCGGCGTATCCATTACCGCGTGAATGATCCCTGTCGCTTGTATCAAGCCCGTAAACATGCCACTATTTTACACGATTGACGCCCTGAATTCCCGCCGCTATGCCCCTAGACCTTTCCTCCAGTAATCCAATCCCTTAAGAATCGCAGAATTTGTCCATTTTCTAAATGTTTCCGCGACCTTCGTCGGGTCCTGATCGTACGTAAAATAAAATGGCTCATCAATCAACGCACGAATCTCGCTTATCTCTGATTTCCCCTCGTCCGTGGGCTGTTTCGTGTACGCCATGGCGGAACATACCAGCACGCCGTCGGAGTTGCCGCCGATGCCATGGAACGCGAAGAGCAATTCGGTCCGCAAGGGGGAAGATTGGCCAGTGGTAGATATAACAAGCCGCGCCCATGCCTGGTACACCTGCTGGTTGGCGTAATAGCCCAAAGCTTTTGCGCAGGTAACAATCTGAAATCCATGAAAATTTACGATCGGGGCGTCCTTAGGGTTACGCCGATTAGCTTGATCGGCAAAGGCTTGGATATGAAGAGATCCCAGGGTGCTGTTAATCTCCCCGGCGTTATCGGCAAGCTGTTGACTCACCATCGCGTATAATGCGTCTCCGGTTTTCAATATTTCCATTTTCTGGGTTCGCACGGCCTGGAGCTGTTGCGTGAGCTTGTTCTTAATGGCGCCTAGTGTGGACTTCATGGCAGTTGCCTCACCAGCCGTCTCCTCGCTCAGGCTCATTGCCTGACGGACCGACCTGGTCTGAAGTGTGCAGAAAAGATTGATAAGGGGCAATAAATCCCCGCTGTCAGCGGATCGCAATGCATTGATATAATCCATTCTTTCATTGCGTGTCACTACCAGAGGAAACCATTTATGCTTAAGCAAAACTAAGGTCGCAAGGCATCGCGCCACGCGGCCATTTCCATCGGTGAAGGGATGTATCAACGTAAAACGATGATGCAGCCACGCTGCTTCAATTTCCGGCGGCACTCCATTTTTTTCATGCGCTGCGTGCAACTGCAAAAGGCGATCCATTTCAGATTCAACATGCTCGGGCGGGCAAAATTCAAAGATAAAATCATCAGGGCCTTCAACGTTGTTTTTCAGACGTTTCCAGACGCCGCGCGGCAGTTCCCTTTGTACGCGCTGGCCAAGGGTATCAATCGCGTCGTAATGGCTCTGATTGGCGGTCAACACTGCGTGCAGTTCTTTCAGATATGATTTACTGAGCGATCTACTGCCGGAGATAAATTGATAAAGTCCTTCAATGGCACTGTATTGGTCCTTAATCACCGCGACCACTTCGCCGGCCGATCGGTCCGTATCGCCGCTGGATATGAAAGCCGCATCCAAGCCTTGTTCAATGAGGGTTTTAGTGGCACCCTCGCTGATGGAATAAAGTCGTTCGAGTACCCCGGTTTCGATGGCCCATTGTCGTCGTAATTTGATCAGGAAATCCTTGTACGCATCGCGTTCCTGCATGTCAATGGCTTGTGTTTGCCACGCCCGCACCAGCGCTTCCGTCTGGTCATGGCGCAAAGATTGCCAGTCCGGCGGCAGATCTTCTATCTCCCTCCAATAATAGGACTTGACTTCAACCATGTTCTTTTCTCCAATGGTCGTTGCAAACTATTGATCTTATCCGGTTCCTGCGCGATAGTCACAGTTTAAGGTTTGCGGCGACCTGGGCCGGAGGGTTTGCTGAACTTGCGGTTGGCCAATACGGCGGCCCATAAGGCCAGCGCGATGGGGGCCATGTAGATGATTTGATCGGTTATGGGAGATGGGTTAAGCGCCGGAACTACGCCGAAGGCGGCCAGTAATCCGCGCAGCACCAGCAGTGGAATCATGACCGCCATGGAAATCCGCCACGCGACTTTCAGGGGCATTCCGATGCTGCGATTGATTGACCGCACCACAAACCCGGTCAGAAATACCATCAGCACGGTCCAGACGCAGAACCATAAAACATACGCCGGTATGGATGCCAAGCCTAAAATCAGGCTGATCAGGGGCATCAGCGGGGGGAGAGTTTTGGAATCAAGAATGACGGCGGGTAATTGATCGGTCGGCACGGACCTGGCCAGCGACGGCTTGAGCAGACCGTTGACGGCTACGATCTCCCGCTGCAACTGCGCCATGGGCATAATCAACCATGGACTGCTCCAGTTCGAACCGGTCAAGACCACGCTGTTGCGATCCAAAAGTACGATGAATGGATGCGTCGCCAGTGTTGCGGCACCGGCAAGTGCGGGATCGGCCAGTACTGTTTCCATTGGTGTTTGCACGGTCATCGGTATTAGTTTTGTTGGGCCTTTGGGGCGGATAATCGACAATTGCCCTTTATCAAGCTGCACGGGCAGAAAGTGCTGGTCATACGTCGCGGCAAACTCCTGCAAGGGTTTGATGGACCCGGCGGAGGTAGAAAAGCCCATGCACAAGCCCGCAATGATCATGGCCCAGACCAGGGGCCAAAAGGTAACCGATGCGGGATACATGGCGGCCTGCGCCCATTTTTCAGGTTCGACGAGCAAAAGCAAAAATCGCTTCGGCAGCACCGGAGGTTTGGGTTTGGAAAACTTTGCTGGCGGTTTATAGCGTGCGTCCTGGGATGGCGTATCATCAGCAGGCGGCTTGGGAGGGATATCGGTCATTGCGGGTCTCAATTCCGCGCCGGCCTGCAGGCAGGAGCGGGCATATCCGGGAAATCAATGCTGGATCGTCATCAACCTAACGTCCGCATGGCAAGGCATTAACGCACTTGCCACCATTGGGGCGTCAGTCATTTACCCGGCCAAGATATTCACCAGTGCGGGTATCCACCCGCACGACGGTTCCCTGGGCAATAAAGTCGGGAACATTTAGAATCATGCCGGTTTCCAGCGTGGCATCTTTGCCGACGTTGCTT
>JAKAZF010000201.1 GCA_021826605.1 Planctomycetota bacterium
GGGTGGCGTAATAGCCAAAGGCACGGCGTTGCCGGCATGGATTCCATTTATCGGCGGATGGGCGTTTCCCGCCAATTTCCATGTGATGGTGGCCAATCCGCAAATTGGCGTTTTGTTTGTTATTGCCATGGCATCGCTTTCCGTTTACGGCGTGGTTCTGGCCGGCTGGGCTTCGGGCAGCAAATGGAGTTTTCTGGGCGGGCTGCGGGCCACAGCGCAGATGGTCAGTTATGAAATTCCCCTGTTTTTATCCCTGATTTCCGTTGCGGTCGTGGCGGGCACCTTGCGCCTTGACCCGATTGTCAATGATCAGGCCGCTTATTTTTCGGTTTTCAAATTTCTGCCCGCATGGAATATTTTTGTCCAGCCGGCGGCGTTTCTCATGTTTGTGGCGTGCATTTTCGCGGAATCCAACCGCACCCCGTTTGATTTAGCCGAATGCGAGCAGGAGCTGGTAGGCGGTTACCATACCGAATACTCGTCGATGAAATTTGCGTTGTTTTTTGTGGCCGAATACAGTGCCATGATTACCGGTTCAGCGGTGGCTGTGGCCCTGTTCCTCGGCGGCTGGCACCTGCCCTACATCGACCTGATTTTGTACCATGGTGCGCAACCGGTGGCGGCCGGCTGGCTGGGTGCCCTGCTGAAGTTTGTTGTATTCTGGGGCAAGGTTGTCGCGTTTCTGTTCTTCTACATGTGGGTGCGCTGGACCTTGCCGCGCTTCCGCTTTGATCAGCTCATGAACCTGGCGTGGCGCGGGATGATACCATTATCATTGGGAACGTTTCTTGAATCCGCGGCGTTTGTATATCTGCGGCGGGCGGGCATTCTGGAAAACCGCTGGTGGCTGCTGCTGGGGAATATATTCCTGCTGGTTGCCGTGGCCTTTTTAAGTCAGATCATTCCCGGCGAGCCGACCAATCGGCGCGTGCCGGTGCCCAACAGCCGCTATAATCCGGCCAAATCGCCAGCACCTGATATGGCCGTTGAATCATAAGCTTACTTAACGCCACCGCTGAAAAAATCAGGGAGATCGTGCTTAACGGCAAATCCGCCGGCCAACCGCCCGCGGACATCGGCAGCGCAACAGAATCGCACAAGAACGAAGGAATCATCATGGCTGAAACATCCAACAGCAAAATGGAAAAAATTGTGGCCCTCTGCCGCCGGCGCGGGTTTATTTTTCAGTCCTCTGAATTGTACGGCGGCATTAACGGCTTCTGGGATTACGGCCCGCTGGGTGTGGAACTCAAGCGGAACTTGAAGGAAGCCTGGTGGCGGGATGTGGTGCGGTGCGCCCCCAAGGGTCCTGATGGCAGCCTGATTGAAATGGTCGGTCTGGATTGTTCAATTATCATGAATCGCCGCGTATGGGAGGCGTCCGGCCATGCCACCGGGTTCAATGACCCCATGGTGGATGATAAAGAAACCAAGCAGCGGTTCCGGGCGGATCATCTGTGCGGATTGTTTGTGGGGCCGGTTACCGATAATCCGGAAATTTCCGGCCAGCAGTTGCTGGCCGCCATTGCCGCCGGGCAACTACCTGTAGTCACGATGGTTGCGGCCAGCGCGGGCGAAGCGGCGGAGATATTTGATAAGCAGGGGAAGAAGATGCTCAAAGACGCAGGCTCCGGTCTGCGCATCAGCGCCAGCGGAACCGATGTGATTACATTGGAACAGCATGGGCAGAAGGTCATGGGTATCATTGCGCCGTTGAACCCCGCATTGCTGCGGCAATCTCCCACGGCCATTGTATCGCCGTTTTCGCAGAAAGCCGGTTCGCTGACTGAACCGCGGCAATTCAATTTAATGTTCCAGACACATACCGGCGCGGTGCATGATGATACGTCCATGACGTACCTGCGGCCGGAAACCGCCCAGGGAATTTTTGCCAATTTCCGTAATGTCATTGATACATCCCGGGTTAAAATTCCATTTGGCATCGCGCAGATCGGCAAGGCGTTTCGCAATGAAGTTACACCGCGGAATTTCACTTTCCGATCCCGTGAATTTGAGCAGATGGAAATCGAATTTTTTGTTCATCCATCCAATGCCCGCGAGTGGTACACCTGGTGGAGAGATTGGCGCTTTCAATGGTGGCAGGGCATCGGCTTGACCAGTGAGAATCTGCAACTTCGTGAGCATCAGCGCGATGAGTTGGCGCATTACGCCAAAGACGGTGCCGGCACCAGCGATATTGAATATCGCTTCCCCTTTACCGATCCCGGCTTTGGTGAACTTGAGGGCGTGGCCCACCGCACCGATTTTGATCTGCGGCAACACGCGGAATTTTCCGGTCTCGGTGAAAAGCTCAAATATTTTGATCAGCAGCGCAACGAGCGGTATTTCCCGCACGTGATTGAACCCTCCGCGGGTGCCGATCGTGGCACCCTGGCCCTGCTGTGCGAAGCGTACCATGATGAACCGGAGCGGCCCAGCGGTGTGGTAATGAAGTTTCACCCGCGAATGGCACCAATCAAAGCCGCGATTTTCCCATTAGTGGATAAAGAAGGTATGCCGGAGATCGCCGAGAAGCTGTACATGGATTTGCGCCAAAAGTGGAACATTCAATTTGACGTAAAACAGAATATTGGCAAGCGCTACGCCCGGATGGATGAAGCAGGCACGCCCTATTGTTTTACGGTCGATACCCAAACCCTTTCGGATCAGACGGTGACCGTCCGCTACCGCGATACCCTGCAGCAGGAGCGCTTGCATGTGGATCGGGTTGAGGAATTTCTGGCGGACAAAATTGGCGGATAATCAAAGAAAAATGCGATTTTCAGTTTGTTTGTCATTTTTTATAGGTCTTTTTGAGAAGCCCATCTTAAGAAAAATCAAAAAAAATTAAAAAAAGAGTTGAAGTTTTATCTTAGGTTGCTACGATATATAGAGTGTTAAGTGAATACTGCTCAGCGAAAAGCTGATGTAATACCAATCTTGCTCTCTCTCTCCCTCCCCAGGCTGGCGTTCCTTCGGGCCGCCAGCCTGGTTTTTTTATTATTACGAAGACATAAGACGCCGCACAGACCGGGTTCCCCTTATGTAATCACGAAAAAGCTCCCATTGAGATTATGGAACCATCGCGGAAAATATAAGCCGCTTTGCGAATTTTATCGGCATCTTGCTGCAAGTTGCAGTGGGTGAAAACGCATGATATCGAATCAGTCCAGAGCTTAGTTGGAATGGCGACACTTCGGAAAATATCCCGATTCATGGCCAGCAATTCAGCCGGCGACACCCTTTGAGTCTGCGATTGCCGAGTGTAATCCGGATGAGCATTTGAGATTGGACATTTGTCGTGTTGAATTTGCTGGCGCATAGAAACTCGACCCTGGCACCAACGCCCCGCAGATGCGCCATCGGAATTCAACATCCTTCGGCGCTACAACCCCTCTTCAGAGTTTCCAGTAAAAATGCGGGACACCATGATCCATTCACTTGAACCATCTGCTATCCGATAGACTTCCGGAAAACCGCACAGCGATCCCGGTTGGCGAAAAAATATCCAAATCAGCCAGCCGCCGGTTCGCTTCGGAAATAACTTCATCAAGCCTGCATGGGCACGTTGCCGCCGAAGCCATATTCGATTAAATTCGGTGGATGATGAAAGCACCCGATCAAAATACTCCTGCAGCGTCCGGCGAACCGGCACCGCGTAACTTAACCGGCAACGCCCCGCAGCATGAGGTTCCGTTGCTGCCGCCACTGGCCGTGCTGAAAACGCCCTATTGCCATCTGCTCGGGTACAGTGTCGCCGGCGAAGAATCGGTGATTCAGGCACCGGAACTTAATGTGGTCTTTGACATCGGCAAGTGCCCGCGCCCCGTGTTGACCAGTGATTTCTGCCTTCTCACACATGGCCACATGGATCATAGTGCGGGATTGGCTTATTACCTTTCTCAACGTTTCTTTCAAGGCATGACGCCCGGCACGGTGATCTGCCCCGCCGCCATTGCCGATGCCGTCTCCGGCGTTATTAAGTCCTGGACCGCCCTGGAAGGTAAAGCCATTGCGCATCGGGTCATCGGCTTAAAAATCGGCGAGGAATTTGAGCTTCGCAAAGGGCTGATTGTCCGAACCTTTGCCACGCGGCACACCGCGCCATCCGCCGGCTTTTTACTTCTGGATCGGCGGGAGAAACTTAAGGCTGAATTGGCCGCACAAAATCTGCCCGGGCATATCTTACGCGATATGAAAGCCCGCGGAGAAAAAATCACCTACACCCTGGACGTGCCACTGATTGCCTATACCGGCGACACGAGTATGGGTGAAACATTGTTGCAGGATGGCGTGCGCGATGCGCGCATCCTGATAACCGAGTGCACTTTTTTCGAGCCAAACCATCGCAAGCGGGCGGCGGTGGGCCATCATCTGCACGTTAATGAGTTTATTGAAGTGCTGCCGCGGCTGGAAAACGAACTGGTGCTGATTTCTCATTTATCCCGCCGCACCTATTTGCGCTGGGCGCAGAAACAGCTTGAGAAGGCCATGGCGGGTTTGACCATTAAGCCCAAAGTCGAGTTTTTCATGGATCACGCCCAGAAACTGCAGGTCCGCCCCGGCAAAGCCGCCGCATTTACCCCCGTGGAGCCGGAAACAAATGAGGACGCCCAAGAGGCTTAAACCCGATCGCCATATTTCCAAACCATACCGCTGATCCGAAGCCGCATTTACCGGCGCTGCCGGTCTGTCTGCCTGGGTGCCAGTACCATTGCACGGATCAGGCGCGACGGGAATTAAAATATCTTGCTTAAAAATACGAGGCTCTTTTGCGCGGCATGCACCGGCTGATCCGGATAGGTATAGAGTTCCACGGTGAGGAATCGGTCGTAATCAATATTGGAAAGCGCTGTTTTCAAAGCCCGCCAATTCATGTCGCCCTCGCCGGGAATCAGGTGATAATGCTTGCGACCGGGAATATCCTCAATATGACAATTCCAGATTCTGCCGCGCAGAAGTTTTAATATCGCGGGAATCTTTTCTCCAAGCACCACGGAATGACCAATATCCAGATTGGCTCCAAGCATCGGGCTTTTGATCTGATCAATTAACTGCCGCAATTCCGTCGCCCATTCAATAAACAGCATGGGTTCGCATTCCATTCCGATGCGGATATTGAGCTTCTGCGCCACATCCAATATGGGCTTGAGGCCCTCGATTAATTGAGCCATCGCTTTTTCCGGAGGCATCGTGGGCAGAGCCTTCCCGCTGGTAATGCTGATATTCTCCGCCCCCACCGCATCCGCGAACTTAAGCGTATTGAGAATCATCTTTTTCCTGGCGGCGCGCAAAGCGGGCAGGGGGGAAATCAGCGACGGTTCAAAATAAGGCTCGGGCGGAGCATGTTTCCAGAAGCCGAAGGTGCAATTGGCATTGATATTACTTACGCGGATACGATGCTTTTCCAATTGTCTTCGGATCGCCAGCACCTCCGATGCGACAAACGCGCCGGGATACCAGTGGGGTTTGTCGGCGAGAATTTCCACGCCGGAATATCCGGCGGCGGCAATTTCATGGATGGCTCTGGCAAGAGACATGCGGGTGAACGCATTGGTTGAAAAGGCCAGTTTCATGGTATCTCCATGGAGTGTATAAGCCATTAACGGCTCGTGCGCTATTGATCCAGTAAATCCAGTGCTTCACGCATCTGTCCGGCGAGATGCGCATCACCGGATTTTTCCGCAACGGGGATGCCCGCCTCGAATTTTTCCCGGGCCTCGGCAACCTTGCCCTGCTGCACCAGCGCTCTGCCACATGCGAAATAGGCGGCGGCGTAATTGGGATCAAGGCGAAAAATGGTGTTAAATTGCTCGATCGCCGCATCGAGTTGATCACCTTTCATATATTCCAGCGCCAGGCCATAACGCAGGAAACAATCGTTTCCATCCGCTTCCAGGAGTTTGAGCAATTGTTGTACTCGTTGTTCATTCACGCGCATCATCCTTTGTACCGCGGTTCAAACCCGCGGTGAAAAACTCACTGAGCCAGCACCAGGTTATCCCGGT
>JAKAZF010000202.1 GCA_021826605.1 Planctomycetota bacterium
ATTTTATACCAGTTGGTTTTGCCAATATGCCTTAAACCACTGGCCAGGCCTACGCGTTCAAGTCCATATAGGTAATACATGTTGTTGTGTGTCTGGATGTTGCTTGCCAGCCAGCGCAGGCCGGCTTGAATATTCTTATCTTCATGCGGGTTCAAATGTACGCCGATATGCTGATATTGATCCACGACATACAAACTGGCCAACCCCGCGGCGGTCATCGCGCGGGTGGATGCGCCGTGTCCGCTATAAGACCATCCGCCATCGGCATTTTGCCATTTGCGCCAATGTTTCTCACTGCGTACCCAATACATTCCAGGTGGAGAAAATCCGGCCAATATCGCAGCCCATGTGCCCAACAAGCCATATTGGCTGTTGGAGTTGTCCCAATTTCCGGGCAGAACTTCATTGGGTTTGATTCCATCCCACACGTAGTGATAGGCCCCATCGGAATGCTGCGCGTTAATAAGATAGAGGCTGGCGCGTTGCACCGCCTGAAAATATAGCGGGGAATTGGTGGGACTTTCGGTCAGCGCACTAATTTGTAGTGAGGCCACATACGTGCTCTTGGGAGTCAGTTTTTCCAGCCACGTCAATGCCGGTTTGAGCCGCGGGGAATCCACTCCCAGATTCGGACGGTTGAGCGTATTGCCCACTTGCAACAGGGCATATAGCGCCAGGCTGGTTTCGCCGCCGCTGTTCTGCATTCCAGGCGGCATGGTCTCCCAGAAGGTACCTGGTTTTTCAGATTTAAGAAGATACGCCACCCCACGGTCAATCGCCTGCACCACTTCCTTGCGCCGAAGTGGTTGGTGCGGGATGGCCGCCGGGGCCGCAGCCTGCGCATAGATTCCGCCAGCCATGAGCAGTATCAAGGCTTGAACGCATAGAACACGAATGATCCAACGTTTATCAATCTTCAACGGAAATCCGCCAATCTGACACGGTTGGAATACACAGTTCATGGACGCATACCACCATTTTATCATTATCGGTACGCCATCGCGCGTAGCTTTTGTGGAAATTCGCGTTTATCGGCTAATTTTGATATGATTCATCGGTTGAGCATCGTTTGGGCACGCGTGGCGAAAACCGTCGGCGAATCCTGTGCGAAGATGGAATATCACAACGTGAAAAAAATTTATCTCGAAACTTTCGGCTGTCAGATGAATGTGCTTGATAGTGAGCTGGTGGAGGGGCAGCTGCGCTCGCTTGGCTATGACTTTGTTCCTGACGCTCAACAGGCCGATGTCGTGCTTTATAATACCTGCTCGGTGCGTGAAAAGTCCGAGCAAAAAGTGCTTTCCCGTCTGGGGCGCCTTAAGGTGCGCAAGCTGCGTGAGCCTGAATTGGTGATTGGTGTCATTGGTTGTATGGCGGAGCGCGACGGAATCGGCATGCTCCGGCGGTGGCCGCAGGTGGATTTGCTGTGCGGCCCGGGAGAACTCGATAAGCTGCCGGGCCTTCTGGAAAATGTATTGGCGACACATCAGCAACAGGCCGCCCTTGCGGGCGATACGGCCCGCCGCTCCGGTACGCTGGCATCCGCGGAAGAAGATCACCTGGAGCTGCTGGACCTGTCCCGGAGTTTTTCTCCGGAGAAAAATAAATATCAGGCGTATATCCGGGTCGTGCGTGGATGCAACAAATTCTGCACGTACTGCGTCGTACCTTATACGCGCGGGCCGGAAATCAGCCGTTCTCCGCAGGCCATCGTCGATGAGGCCCGGCGGTTGGTGGATGCCGGTGCCAGGGAAATAACCTTGCTGGGCCAAACGGTGAATCATTATGTTTATGAGGATTCGCCTGCGTCCGGCCCATCCGGTCCCATGCCGCGCCGCACTACCTTCGCGGAGCTTCTGCGGCGTGTGCATGATGACGTGCCGCAGTTGCCGCGACTCCGCTTTATCACAAGTTTCCCAGCGGATTTTGGTGATGACATTTTGCAGACCATGGCGGAATGTTCAAGAATATGCCGCTATTTGCATATTCCCGCGCAGAGCGGTTCCAACCGGATACTCAAGATGATGAATCGCGGATACACCGTTGAAAGTTATCTGGAATTGCTGGACAGGGCCAGAAGTTTTATGCCGGGGCTGGCCATTGTCGGTGATTTTATCGTGGGCTTTCCAACTGAAACCGATGCGGATTATCAGGCCACGCGGGAATTGGCCGCCAGAGCCAGATATAAAAATGCCTATATTTTCAAATATTCGCCGCGGCCAGGTACCGCCGCCATTCGCCGCTACGCGGATGATGTGCCCGACGTCTTTAAGCGCTTTCGCAATCAGGATCTCCTGAATCTGCAGAATGAAATTTGCGGGCAACTCAATGAGGAACTGGTGGGTTCAACCGTTGATGTGCTGTGCGAAGGCCCCAGCGGATGGAACCGGCCCGCCGAATCGGTCATTGCCGGTGCGGTACACGCCGCTCCCGCCGCACATGACGCGGCAGGCGGCCCGCGCGTGGAATTGGGAACTCGGCTGGCCGCAATTCTGCGTGATCGCACCGCCACGATTGCCGCGGATGAGCTTGCGGGTACGTCTTCGCAAAAGAATGGCAATATACAATTGACCGGAAGAACGACCGCGGATCAGATTGTGGTATTCGACGGTCCCGCTGAACTGGAAGGCCGGATCATACCCATAAAAGTTTGCGTCGTACACAGCCTGACCATTTTCGGAAGAATCGCGCACTCGAGCACCATCGCGCCATTGCGCAGGGGCGCCTCCATGAATTTAATTGCATTAAGCCGCATCACCGATTAGAATCATTCATGGGTAGGCGCTTGGCTGTCAAGGCTCTGGTAGGAGCGGCGGACGAGTTGGCATAAGGCGAGGAATAATAACGTGCGGTGGCCGCTCCTTCGGGGAGTTACACACCGGGGGTTGGTAAGTTCCGGCGACGTATGGTGCGCCGGAGCGGGTAATCCCGGTGGCTGCTGAAGATTGGTTCCTTGATGAGAATCGTGGTTGCCCATGCTGCACGACACACGCAACCGACATGTCGGATACCTTCGGTTATCCGTCACACAGGCGTGCCAGTTACGTTGTATTTACTGTCGTCCCGGATTTCATCAGAATCATACACTTGGAATGTTGACTCCTGCGGAATTCGGACTGATCGCGGATCATCTTATTCGCCGCCACGGCGTGCGGAAAGTCCGTATTACGGGTGGAGATCCAACCGCGCGCGGGGATTTGGCTGAAATAATCCAGTGCATTTCCGGAGGACATCCGGATATTGATCTGGCCATGAGCACCAATGGCATGGCACTGGATCGATTGGCCCAGATATGCAAGGATGCGGGGTTAAAGCGGGTGAACATCAGCCTGGATACGCTGGATGAAGCAACGTTTGAACATTTAAGTGGCCGACGGGGTGTCGGCAATGTTGTCGCGGGTATTGACGCGGCAATCGCCGCGGGCCTGATGCCGATAAAACTCAATATGGTGGTGATGCGTGGTATCAATGATGGACAATTGGAATCCATCGTGCACTTTGCGGCACAGCGGGATTTGCCGCTGCGCTTTATTGAACTTATGCCCATGGGGCCACTGGCGGATAATTGGCATAAGCACTATGTTCCGGCGGCCAGTATCCGCAGAGCTATTGATCCGCTGACCATTTCCTGGCGGGCGTTGGAACAGGGCGCGGCGAGCAGCCGAGATTATCGCGTTACACTGCGTGATGGACGGGATGTCACTTTAGGGTTTATTACCCCGATGAGCTGCAATTTCTGCGGCAACTGCAATCGCTTGCGTATTTCCTGCACCGGCGGAATCTTTCCCTGCCTGATGGATCAGCCGCGCGGATCGCTTCTGGAATCGTTACGTCCGGTATATGATCCAGATCGCTTTGACGCTTTGCTTGCCGGCGCGCTGACGCAAAAAGCCGCCGAGCATCCGCATGATGGTTTTGTGGTAATGACAAGCATTGGAGGATAAGACGCCATGGCCGAATTCAGCGGTAGTCCGACGGATAATGTGCCAACGACATTCAAGGAGTTTATCCGAAAATTTCCCGCATTGGGTAAAGCCCATGAGGATGTGGCCAAGGCGGTGGACGCTGCCGGTCCAATTGATCCTAAGCACCGTGAACTTATTAAGATGGGTATTTGCATGGGGGCGGGCCTGGAGTCGGCCTTCCGCAGCCATGTTCGTCGGGCCATGCAGCATGATGCCAGTGTCGCGGAAATTGAACAGACGGTGCTGATGTCCATGAACACCTGCGGCTTTCCGCGCACCGTCGCGGCCTGGCAGTGGGCACATCAGCAGATTCAGCGGGACAAGGAGCGGACTTGATGGTGACCGTCAAACTTTTCGGTCCCGCCGCGCAGCTTGTCGGGGTTGCGGAAATAGCGATTCAACCGATGGACACCGATATGACCTGCGGTTGGCTGAAAGATGCAATCGTGCGGCGATATCCACAACTGGTGACACGGATGCCATCCGCCAGGCTGGCGGTGAATTATTCTTACACTTCGGATGATACGTTGCTGACAGGTGACGAGGAAATTGCACTCATTGAGGCGGTAAGTGGCGGATGATACTGACAGTTGACTTGTGTGATGGGCCTGTTCGCAATACACCGCGGCGATCGGATGTTGCCGCCGGCGCGGTACTGGTATTTGAAGGTATTGTGCGACCCGATGAAGAGGGACGGCCGATTCTGGGGCTTGATTATAAAGCGTATGATCCCATGGCTCGCGCTGAATTCCATCGCCTGGGAGAGTTTATGATGCGTGAATTTGATTTACTGGAGGTGAATGTCCAGCATAGCCGCGGATTCGTTCCTGCAGGAGAGTGTTCCTTCCGATTAGTCGTAGCGTCGAAACATCGCCAATCGGCGTTGGCGGCGACAGATTGGTTCATAGCCGCAATGAAGCGTGATGTGCCGATCTGGAAGACGCCGGTATTTATGGGTCAAGACCGCGCGATGGAGGGAGTCCGCCTGTGATCGTACCGCATCCGGAGAATCTGTTTATGGATTTGGCGCAGCGGATTTCCGCCAATGGCGTTGAAGCTGTTAAATTGGAAAAGGCCGCGGGGCGAATTCTGGCCAGGCCCGTGTTCGCGGATCGCGATAGCCCGCCGTTTGATTGCAGTTCCATGGACGGATTCGCCGTGCGAATTTGTGATCTGACGAGTGACGGGTTACCGGTGCGTGGCGAGGCTCTTATTGGACAAAAGCCACCGACCCTCGAAGCATTAACCGCCATGCGCATTTCCACGGGCAGTCCGATTCCAGAAAATGCGGACACGGTCGTGCCGGTTGAACACGTCAGTCAACATCATGGGCGGATATTATTATTGGCTGGCAATCAGCCGCGTGTCGGCGATCATATTCGCCGACGCGGAGAGAATGTTACCGCGGGGAAGATGGTTGTATCAGGAGGTGCGATCCTTGGTCCGGCAAACATGGGTGCTCTGGCGGCATTTGGAGAATCCAAACCAGTACTCTATCGCCGATTGCGGGTGGCTGTCATCACCACGGGTAATGAATTGCTTCAGATGGGTTCGGAACCTGAGCCATGGCGCATCATGGATAGCAATTCGTCGGCATTATGCGCAGCAGTTTCAATTGTTCCATGGTTGAAATTGGAAATGCGTGATCGTGTTGGCGATGCTCCAGCTTTAATTAAGGATGTCATGGAAATGGCCTTGCTGCGGGTGGATGTGGTGCTGACCACGGGGGGCGTATCGAAGGGGCAGCGTGATTTTATTCCGGATGCCGTCCGTTCATTGGGTGGGGAGATTGTGTTTCATCATCTGCCAATTAAACCCGGAGGCCCGGTGCTCGGTGCTCTGGCGGATGGACGCGCGATTATCGGATTGCCGGGAAATCCGGTATCAGCCTTGGTCGTATGGAGGCGGTTTGTGTTGCCGTGCCTGGCGCGTCATACAGGCTGTACACAATCAATCGGAGCACGATACCGGGTTGA
>JAKAZF010000203.1 GCA_021826605.1 Planctomycetota bacterium
TTATTTTCTGATAGCGTTTGCCCTAGCCCACAAGCACGTGGTGGTGACGCACGAAATCGCCAGTGATGGTATAAAGCGCGTCAAAATCCCAACCGTCTGCATTGGCCTGAAAATCAAATGTATCGGTCCGTACCAAATGTTGAGAAACCAGCGTGCCAAGTTCGTGCTCGACCGCCGGACCGCGTAACTCCCCAGGCCGCAGACGGAATTGGCACAATTCGGTGCAGCGGGGTTGCACGAGTTGCCGCTTGAGTTGAAAATATGAACGTCGTCGACCGCACAGCGGTTGGCTGGATTCCGCAATGCAAATCAATGACCGGAGGATTACGCAATGGCAGAAATTTTACCGACGCCCGATTCTTCTCCCTCCGCCGCCAATGGCTTCGAGGAACTCAAACTCGTGAACGCACATGGGGCCGAATACTTTAGCGCCCGGGATTTGCAAGCCATGTTGGGCTACAACCATTGGCGGAACTTCGAGAAGGCGATCACCAAGGCTGTCACCTCATGCGAGAAATCGGGCAATGACCCGGGGCATCACTTTGCGCGCAAAGCGATCGCCGGGGGCAAAGGTGCCGTGCAGGAAGTTCTTGATTTTCACCTCTCCCGCTTCGCCTGTTACCTGATGGCCCAGAATAAACTCGAACCCACCTGGATCCGTGATGACGTCGGGCGTGACCGCAGTTTGCTGATCTGCTGCAGCGCCTTCCTCGGCAATGCAAGGCAATTTGAAAACCTGACGATCAAGAAAGTTCCAAAGGCAATGCTGAAGAAATGCGAACCACCGTTCAGGCGGGCGTGATGATTATTGGCGGAATCGGTCTGCTGTTGCTGGGAATAAGCACTACCTTCCTCGTGCATCGCCTACCCCAATCACCGCCAGGCACCGGGCTTCAACACCCTTCGCTCAGCACGGCACCTGGCAGCATCCCATCCGTGTCGCCTGCCCCACCATCCGAAAAAGACCCATTGTGAACAAAACGGGGACGTAGCCAGTGTTTACCGCACTGAGGAGCCAAAAGACAAACCCCCAAAACCTGCCGCGGCCGCAGAGGTCATTGCGACCTCGCGGATGTTGCAACAAAACCGCGACCTGCCAATCCACTGCGGCTGAAAATTACCCGCGTCACAGGCAACAACGACACCCGGAACCCTGCCTCGACACCGTTTATTTCGCCTTCAATTACGGCGATAAATTTAGCGTTCGTCGATGGGCATTCTGGGGTACAATGGGCGGTGAGATAATTTTATGGAAATGCAGGTGTGGTTGAACCCCATGATTGCGAAATTACTCAATCCGACGGCCCCGCGGCAATCACCGGCGGCCCCATGGGAGCAGATCTGTGACGGCTACCAGCCCAAGCGCAAGGCCTCATTTGAATCACAAGATGCGGTGGATCAGCGGCACCAAGCCTTGATCGCCGGGATTGAGGCAAAGTTGACGCAGAGCACCAGCGCCAGTAGCGTGGTGGCCTTCCGATGGAGGATGGTATGAACCTCGGTTTAGTAAACAGCATCAGGAAACTATCCGCTCTTCTGGCACAGGGCGAAGGCGAAACCCTTGAGTTCAAACGTTCCACGGGCGAATTAAAGGAGGCCCTGCAGACCTTATGTGCCTTCCTGAACGGCTCAGGAGGCACACTGCTGTTTGGCATTCGGCCCGACGGAAAAATCGAAGGGCAGCATGCTGCCGACCACACGCTCCGTGACATCGCGCAGGCTTGCGACCGCTTTGAACCTCCCGCCCAAGTTTCCATGCAACGCATCAAAGTCAGCCCCGACCGCGATGCCATCGCCGTGGCCGTTAGAGGCGGACGCGACATGCGGCCTTTCGTGTACGAGGGCCGCGCTTATGAACGGGTCGGCAGCACCACGCGCCGGATGCCGCAGGCAAAGTATGAGCGTCTACTTGTCGAGCGCGGCCACGCCAAACACCGGTGGGAAAACCTCCCAGTGGAAGGCCTGGCGCTTAAGGCCTTGGACCGAACGGAAATCCTGCGAACACGCGAACTGGCTATCCAGCAGAATCGCATTTCGGCGGATACAAGCCCTGACGTTGCCGAAATCCTTGATCGTTTAGGACTGCGAATTGACGGCGTTCTCACACAGGCTGCACTGATGCTTTATGGCAAAACATTTCTTCCCAACTACCCGCAGTGCCTGCTGAAAATGGGACGGTTCCGGGGCACGGAAGTAACCGGCGAGATCGTGGATAACCGGCAGGAATATATGAACGCCTTCACAATGGTTCATGAAGGCATGGCGTTTCTGGAGCGTACTATGCCGCTGGGGGCGAAATTCCCGGTGGGGAAAATTTTTCGGGAAGACCGTTTTCCGGTTCCCCTGGGCGCTCTGCGGGAGATACTGCTCAATGCGGTGATGCACCGCGATTACTCCAACTACTCGGGCTATGTTGCCATTGCCGTGTTTGACGATCGGATCGAAATACGAAGCTGCGGAAGACTTCCCACAGGCGTCACAGTGGAACAACTCTCCGGGCGGCACGATTCAAAGCCCCCCAACCCGCTGATCGCGGGAGCTTTCCATCGGACTGGCGCGGTTGAGGTTTGGGGCCGCGGAACAAACCGGGTGATCGCCATGTGCCAACAAAACAAGATGGCAGCGCCGGTATTCGAGGATCGCCATGGATTTTTAATCGTTACGTTCAAGGCTCAGATGGTAACTCCGGGCCGAGAGGTAGAGTCAAAGGTAGGGTCAAAGGTAGAGTCAAAGGTAGAGTCAAAGGTAGAGTCGGAAGTAGAGTCACCCCGCGATCTTTCAACTCGGATACTTACGGAGCTTCGGTCAGGCGCCGCTTCCAAGGCCCGAATTGCACAGGCCGTTGGCAAGAAAAAATCTGATGGTCAATTACACACAGCCGTGCGAAACCTTCTGACGCAGGGTCTTATTGAGTACACGCTGCCCGAAAAACCCGCCAGCCGTTTGCAGGAATATCGGCTTACAGATCAGGGCCGTGCTGGAAAGCGAAGCGAGTCCGGGGACAGAAATGTGTAACCGCCTGCCAAATCAGTTGCCAGGGCGTGGCTTATGCGACGTGGGTCGGTGGATCAGCGCGGCGTGGACGTACCACACCGATGCCAGGAACCGGAATGTGATGTATTATTTACCGGGCGGCACGGAAAGTTCGGTTACACTCACGACGCTCGCACTGGGGATATTGGCTTGCACTCCAGATTCTACAACCCAGTAGCTATGTCCATGTTTTACGCAGCTGGTCGCATGGACTGTTGAGCCATTTTTCAGCACAATTACGAATTCCGCTGGTGATGGCTCGTTTTTTACACGCGCCTTTCCCTCCGCCGCGTGAGGCGCATGGTCCGCGACCCAGCGCATCCCGATCTCGCAAGCCACGTAGTCGTCATCGTAGTCGTCCGAGGTACAGTAGGCTTCCACTGATGTTACTCTCCCGAAAACTGTTCGAATTTGGCCCCTTTTCCAAACCAATACGGCCTCTGGGGCCTCGTGTACGGAGATACGCTGCGGAGGCGGAGCATCAGCCCGGACCATCGCCTTAACCATACGGCGAGCCCCCTCCGGTCCGTACCTTTTGTTGACTTCCGCAATGGCCTCGCGGACGGCGCGATCGCGCCGGGCGGGCTGATGCCAGTTGATGGTTCCATCGACCTCGAATCCCCCGCCATAATAGCCCGAAGAGACGTCGGTCACCGTAAATACTGCAACCAGCTTCCTTCCCACCAGTGTGCTCCGCAAATGGCTAAGCGCGGCGGCCTTGCGATTATCAAGCTGCTGAAGTTGCGCATCGGTCGCGTTGGCGGGAGGGTTTTCCCGCTCCACCCGTTCTGCTTTAAGAATTGCCGACCCCATCACCCGGCCAAGGGAGATCTGCGCCGATGTCGAACCGTATGAGGCGGGTTTCCAACCAAAACTCACTGCTGCCGCCACGATAACCGCAATAATAATCTGCTGGAATTTCATTGGCTTTCCCTTAAACGGCAATACCCAGCGCCCGGAAACAATATCTTAATTTGAGAATTTTACCACCCCCGAAAAAACGCCGCAACAAGGCAAGATGCTTGCAAACACATACCACACACGGGCGTGGCAATATTTCCGGGCCACACGGCCGTCTGGGGAAACCTCACATAGCCAGCGGCTTCGGTGGTGGTAAAACACAGCCCGTTACTGGTTACAGTATTGGCAATACACGCAGTAACAGCCAGAAGGCAGATGTTGGCTGGCAGATTCAACACGCCGAGCAAAATAGCAGCGGTAGCGCTTCCGCAAAATGCCCAATGCCGGAGGCTAATCAACGCTAATCAGTTTAGCCGTGAACGGTTGCCGTTGGGATAACTGTACACTTATTTATCTATTCGAAAAGAGTGGTTTGTGCAGGCCGAGAAACAGAGGATTTGTTCTTTCCGACAAAATCGCCCATCTTTTCCCGTCCACTGGCTAATCGTCTTACGGAGGCGGAAATTGCGGGATCGCTGTTGTCGATACCAATAAAATTGCGGCCAAGTTCCCGTGCTGCTTCCAATGTCGTCCCCGATCCACAAAAGCAGTCAACCACCCAGTCACCAGGATTTGTCGTTGCCCTGATAATTCGGCGGAGCAGGTCGAAGTTTTTCTCAGTTGGGTATCCGGTCACACGAATATTTTGGTTATGCGCGTCCTTCAGGCCAAGCCAAATATCCTGGATCGGTATACCTTTGCGGGCATCGAAATACACCTTGCGGCGAGGATTCCCGCTTGGAGACCAGTAGATTTCACCGGCCCTGTCGAGCTGTTCAAGCTTGCTGGGGCGATATTGCCAATGCTTCCCTGCAGGAGGCATCCTACCCTTCCATGCGGTGCCGGTCTCCCCATTGCGCGTTCCGGGAGCGTGGAGCGGAACCTTTTTATATCGCCGCCCTGTCGCCTGGTCAACACATGGGTACTCTTCGCGCATTCGATCTGGTTTCCACCGCAAACACGGGCGGTGCCAGACTGATTCACCATTTTTGGTATAAAAAAGAATGTAGTCCGAAACATTTCCGAACTGACGCCGCGTATAATTTTTCGGGTTGCATTTGGCGCGAGTGATAAAGTTGCGGAAGTTACACCGGCCGAAAACTTCGTCCATTATGATCTTCGCCTCAAAGGCCATGTTCTGATCAAGGTGAACAAAAATACTACCGTCATCGGCGAGAAGCTCCCTCAGAACGATCAGCCTCCGCCTTAGAAATTCGATATAAGCCGCTCCCTCAAGCGTGTCGGAGTATGCGTGTTGAACATCCCGATCAACGAATGCCATTGATGTCGCATACGGAGGATCTATATAAACACAACGGACGCGCCCGCACACGGATTTATCCTGAAGCAGTGACAACAGTATACCGAGGTTGTCACCGTACAGTAGCCGATCCCTTGTTTCTCCAATATTAACAGTCCTACCTTCCGTGGGCTCTATTTTAAGCACTTCCCGCTGTGGCATTTTGCCATGATATTCGAGATTATAGCTAACTACTCCACCATTGCGTTTCCGGCCTGACGGTGGAGATATACCCGTTGCCATCGCGTTAGCCCTCCAACCAATCTCGGGTAATCCGCTCCGAAACCATCCGCAGGGTAGCAACGCGGATCCGTCCCCTGCCAAAATCCTCCAGGCTGGAATAATCGGACCACATCGACCCCAAAAGCAGCCCCGGACCATCGTTCAGGAATATTAGTTTGACACCACTTAAACCGCGCTTTCGTGTATATGCGAGAAACTCGGAGGCGCAATGGCGGTAGCCACCCGTACGGTCATCTTCCTGCGCGCCGCCACGATCCCCGTCGTATCGGGCAAAACCAACCGCCAATACCCTGCCTGCCTTACGGATTACGAAATCCGCAGGCCGGTCTGGATTTGAAAAATCGGGCCATACACTACCCATCCGAATATCACGTCCCGAGCGTATTGGTCCATCGATAATATAA
>JAKAZF010000204.1 GCA_021826605.1 Planctomycetota bacterium
TCTGATTTTTTAATTTGTGATTAATTTCACAAGACTTGCGGGGGGCGTTTCGCTACAATCCACTCTTTCGGGTTTGGCGCGATAGGATAGCGTCAAGACCCTGCGGTAGAGGAACACGATGACCCATACGCTTGAAGCACCAAACCCTACGGCCGGCTCGTCCGGGGCCGCATCTAAAGCTGCGCCGCCCCTGTGGCTTGTTGAACGTATTGTGTTGCGCATCGGTCGCGGCCCGGCGGCGGCCGGACGGTTTCTGGATCGGCTTGCCGCGTATGATGGTCCCATCGGGCGGCTGGTGCAATTTTTCAGTTCTGTAAAGCTCGGGCTGGTGTGGCTGTTTTTATCCACCGCCTATATTGCCGTTGGCTCCGGCCTGCCGAGTGTGCGAAGTTATTTTGATGTTTCGACCATGGGCTTTTTTAATGCACCGCCCATGGTAATTCTCATGGCCCTTCTGGCGACGACCCTGATTACCGTCACGCTTCGGAAAATTCCGTTGACGCTTTATAAACTCGGCGTATGGACCGTGCATACCGGCATTATCACGCTGCTGGTCGGACTGTTTTTCTATTTCGGTTTGAAGAAAGAAGGCATGGTCCGAATTTTTCTGCACCAGACCGTGCATCATTATTATGACAATTCGGAACGGGCATTATTTATGCAGGCGCCCAATGCGAAGGGCAAATCCGCCATGTTGCCGCTGCCGTCGCTGCCCTTATTCCGAGAACGTTCAACCCAAAACCATCACCCCATGAATGTCACGGCCCCCGCGAAAATGGTCGGCCAGCTTTCACCGCAGTTGAAGGCCCTGACCGTGCGCGTGGTGGGGTATTATCCCTATACGCACCTGGAGGCGCTGGCCATGCAGCGGCAACCGGGACAGCCGGCCCGAAAGCCCGCACTGGAATTTAATTTAAGTGCCACCGGCATGGCCAGCGGCGGCCAATGGCTGCTGGCCAAAACCCCGCGCCTGCGCGTGGCGGATTCCGGACTGCCTTGCGGCATTGAGTATCTGTATCATCCCAGCGCCCGCCGACTGCGTGATATCACGACGAGCTTTATGGGCAATAACGCTTTGATTGTCAGTGTTCCAGCGGATCACTTCCGCAAGGTGCTGGTCATTAAACCCAATGAAAAAATCCCCCTCCCCGGAACACCTTACACACTTGTTCCACGGCGGGAAACTAAAATGCCCCTGCTGTCAAAAGGGTATCAAGGGGCGGTGAGTCAGGGATATATGGTCGATGTGTATCGCGCCCGGCCCGGCAAGACACCGTTTCATTTTCAGCGTGCAGCCCTGTTTCGGTATCCTACTAAAACCGTGGATTTTGTTTTTGACCATGGCCAACGGAAGCTCATTGCGGATAAAATTGATCATCAGATTCATATTCGCTACGAAGACGCCCGACGGTATCAGTTCTGGATCGTCGAGCATCAATCAGGAAAACTTACGGTGGTCCAGCGCGCTGCCGGTGGGGCGGTAACCCAATATCCCATCGCTATTGGACATCCGGTGGCGACAGCAGTCGCGGGGATTCCCTTCAGCATTTCTGTGCAGGAACTAGCCAATGTGGTCTATCGCCCGGAATTGATTCCCGCCGCCCAGAGGCGGCCGCAACTGGAACAGACCATGGGCCACTGTGTGTTGCAGCTTGCGGTATCACGGGGAAAATGGACGGATAATCAGATATTTATACCATTCCAGCAATTCGGTCTGCATGGTGATCTGGCACCGACATCGGTACGGGTGCCGGGGGCCGGTAAGGTCAGTTTTGTATTTTCCACGCTGGAATGGAAGCTTCCCGCTGCGTTGACGCTGCTTTCATGCAAGGAACTATTTTACCCCGGCGGCAACAGCTTTCCGCGCGATTTTATCAGTAAAGTTCGCTTTACTAATCTGAAAACCCATCAGTCGAAATTGGCCGTGATTCATTTGAATCATCCGGAAACGCTGGATGGGCAGCATTTTTTCCAGGCCCGCTTCGGAAAGCAGGCCGATGGTACGCCCTTTACCGTTCTGGGGGTGGGCAATACCAACGGCCTATATCCGATGATTGTCGGCGTGATCATGATTATTTTTGGAATTGGTTATGCCTTTTATGTTAAGCCCGTTTTGCTTAATATAAAAAAGCAGCAGTTGGCCCGGTTTGCCGCCGCGCAAAAGCGCCCTCCTGAATCCCCCGATGGCGCAACCGGGGCGACATCATAGCCGGAATTTGTAAGAGGTGTTTTCATGAAGCTCAAGCACATTGTCTCTCTACTGGCTTTGCTGATAGCAGCCGCTATTCCTGCGTTGGCAGTAATCAATGCCCGCGCATCCATGCCCATTGAGCAGGGGTCAGCCGCGGATATGCCGGCGGGTCACCCGGAACTCGGCCCCGGTTCACCGCAGGTCAATCCCATCCCCAATATGAAACTCATGCGTCGTACCGCGGAAATTCAGCAGCAAAACCGCACCGCGTTCAAAAAGCAGGTGAACCTGGCACCGCTGCGTATTCTCGCGGTGCAGAACAATGACCAGGTGAAGACCATTGCCAGTTGGGCTGCGGAAACGGTTCATACCATCTGCGGCTTTGACAGCATCCACGGTCAGGACCCGCTGTATACCGTTCTGGATATGGCCTTTCGCCCGCAGGCATGGGACGCGCGGAACTGCATATTTGTGGAAACGGTTCCTATTCGTGAACAACTGGGACGATTGGTTTCCAAAGCCCAGGCCAAGCGTATCCTGCAACAGGGCACCGTCAGCCCTGATTTCATGGCCCGTGCGGATGTGCATCACCTGCTGGTAAAAATCAGCTCCACCGCCGCCCTGAGTTCCGGTGTTGCCGAAGTCAGTCGAGCGCTGGAAACATTTCAAAATCTTTCTGCGGAAATGAAATTTGTGCCGCCGGCGGCAGGGGCTAAATCCAGGGATTGGCTGGTTCCGTTGGCTTTGCTGCCGAACACTGGGGCCGTCGTGCGGAAAATGTTGAAAATGAATGCCGGCGTTAAAGCTGTTCCCGGTTATACCCGGCAGCAATCCTTGAGTATTGTTTTAGGCTTGATTTCAGTGGGGCAGGGGTGGCAGGATAACAGTGCTTCAGAAGCCAATGAAGGAATTAAAACGCTGGCCAAAGTTCTGCCGGCGATTAACCCGGCGGCATATCCATCGCATCTCAAGCGGATGGTGGAGTTGTGGTATGACCGACTTTTTGACGGCACGATCGTGGGTGTATTTCTCTACTTTATCTCGCTGACGCTCTTTGTGATTGCCGCGGTCGGGGCCGTGCCGGCGGTACGTAAACCGGCGCTGATATTCTTTACCGCCGCCGTGCTGGTCCATGCATTATTTATGGGTGTGCGATGGTGGCTGGCGGGGCGCATTCCGATTCAAAATGAATTTGAAAGTGTTCTGGGATCAGCCTTTGTCGGCTGCGTGATCGGTCTGATTTTAGAATATTGGAAGAAGAACAATCTGTTTGGATTGGCCATGAGCTTTGTCGGCTTTCTGGCTATGACGGCGTGCTTTGTGGTGCCGTTTGTGCTGGGTGCCAACATTGGTGCCAACATCGGCCGCGTGGATGGCGTTCTCAATACCTACTGGCTTTATATTCACGTGAACACGGTGATCAGCAGTTATGCGCTCATTGCCGCGAGTTTCTGTCTGGGTGTGCTGTATCTGCTGGTGAAGCTGTATTACCGCATGAATCCCGGAAATGGCCCCGGCCCCGGAACCGGCAGTGGCGGTGCGATCGCGATGGCCAGCGGTATTGGTTCATCGCTGGTGGCAGGGCACATGGGGGATTTTTCACAACCTCGCCCGGCGCACGCTTCCACACCGGAGGCCGCTGCGGATTTGGCGGTGCGGCGTAATAAATTCCTGCTGCAACTGGATGCCGCCAATATTGTCATTTTACAAATGGGCTTCTGGTTCCTGGGTTCCGGCATTATTTTTGGAGCCGTCTGGGCTGATTTCAGCTGGGGGCGGCCATGGGAATGGGACCCCAAGGAAACCTTCGCGTTGGTA
The DNA here is from genome assembly GCA_021826605.1 of Planctomycetota bacterium. Next base: position 4,010 of record JAKAZF010000204.1, read on the forward strand.
ACCTGGCTGGTGTATTTAATCATTGTACATCTGCGTTTTGTCACGCCCAAATATCGCCCTGATTGGACCGCGTGGCTCTCGGTTGTTGGCTTTGCGGTCATGATGTTTAACTGGATCGGCGTCAACTTTTTCTACATCGGTTTACACAGTTACGCGACGTGATATTTCCTGAAGCGTTTTGGCAACACGGAAAAAGGGTTTTAACATGACTACCTTTACACTCAAACAGACCGGGCCAACTGCTATTGACGTTGATGGCGGGACATGGAAACTGCATCTGGATTTGCCGGCCAAGAGCGGGGGCGGCGACACAGGCCCCGGCCCGACGGATTTGATTCCGATCGCCGTCGCAGCGTGTGAAATGATGCTGGCATTGATCAGCGCCAATAAGCATGGTCATCCGCTGACCGGCGTGGAAGCTACGGTGGACAAGCAATATCTTATTAACCCTTCGCGGCTGGGTGATATGCACGTGGTGCTGAAAAATGTGCTTAGTCAGTTGCCTCCGGAACTTCATGAGCGGGTAAAGGCGGCTGTCGCCACGTGCCCGGTGGTGCAAACGCTGGAACATCCGCCGACGGTATTTTCTGAAATCAGTTGAAAAACATCTCCCGGCCCGTCAGAATAACCGGAAGTTGTGAGGATACACGCATGGACAAGATGGAAAATAACGACCCCAATCCGGAACTGCATGTGGATGCGGATTGGAAAAATCAGGCCCAGGCGGAAAAGGAAAAGCTCGCCGCCAAAGTCGGAGATGCCACGCCGCCTGCCCCAGCTCAGGCCGCACCGCAAAGTGATTCCACACCTGCTATTACCCCCAGTTTTGAAATGATTGTAGAACAGTTTGCCGGGCAGGCGCTCATGGCGATGGGTGCCATTCCCCAGCCCGGCGGCCAGAGAAAAGCGGATATCGGTCTGGCGCGATTTTTTATTGATTCACTGGCGATTCTGGAAGATAAAACCAAAGGTAATCTGACTTCAGGTGAGCAGCGGATGTTACTGTCGGCCCTGACCGATTTACGCATGACGTATGTCAATGTGTTAAAGAATCCGAAGAAATAGGCCCGATTAGTGCAGGAGTTTTGAGAGAGTAGAAAGTAGAGCAATCGGGGCTGCGGCCCGATAGAGCGGGTGACAGGAGAAAGTTGAAAGTAGAGCAAATACGGCTGGGGCAGAAGATTGGCTTTCGCCGAAACAAAGCGGAAGCCCGGCACTTATCCGCGTGATCAGCGGAATCTGCGGTCCTTATTAGACGCAACGGGATTGAACCGCGGATTACGCGGATGACGCGGATAGGATCCTATATCCGCAATGTCCCGATAATGTCCTGCACCCTGTTGTGACCTTTGCGCCGCAGATAATCCCGCAGGCCGTCACAAATCTTATTGGGGATCGCGGGATCGATAAACAGGGCCGTTCCCACTGCCAGGCCTGTAGCACCCGCCAGCAGAAATTCCACCGCATCCTGCCAGGTTTGAATGCCGCCCATGCCGATGATCGGGATCGCGTGAGCTTTGGCCACCTGCGTATAAACGCGATGTACCATAAACACCGCAATAGGTTTTATCGCCGGACCACTTAACCCGCCGGTGCCGTTAGCCAGCATGGGCCGGCCTTTTTCAATATCGATAACCATCGCCGTGAAGGTGTTGATCAGCGACAAGCAATCCGCACCGGCCTCTACAGCGGCGCGGGCGGTGACGGCCACATCGGCAACATTGGGTGAAAGCTTTACAATCAGGGTGGTGCGCTTCACCCGTTTGCGCACGGCGGCTACCAGTTCCGCCAATCGCACCGGATCAGTTCCAAAACTCAGACCATTTTTTACATTCGGACAACTCACATTGAGTTCAATGCCCTGCACGACCGGTAATTCCTGATCCAGTCGTTCTGCAACATCGGCGTAATCAGATCGG
>JAKAZF010000205.1 GCA_021826605.1 Planctomycetota bacterium
GTTCATGGGGCGGCGTCATGGTGAAGTTTCTTCCGAAGAAAAGCTGGTTCCCTATAAAGTCATTGGCGGTCAGGACGAACTGGTGAAAGTGGAGGTGCGCGGAAAGGATTACACCCCACCGGAAATTTCGGCCATGATTCTGCAGGATTTGAAAAAGACCGCCGAAGATTATCTCGGCCAACCGGTTACCGATGCCATCATTACGGTGCCGGCATATTTTAATGACTCGCAACGTCTGGCTACCAAAGAAGCCGGTGAAATCGCCGGGTTGAATGTTAAGCGTGTGCTGCCAGAACCAACCGCCGCGGCTTTGGCGTACGGCATGGACAAAAAGAAGGGCGGTAAGATTTTTGTGTTCGATCTCGGTGGCGGCACATTTGATGTGTCGGTGCTGGATGTTGGTGACGGCGTATTTGAAGTGCTGTCGATTAACGGTGATACCCACCTCGGCGGCGATGATTACGATCAGGTGCTGGTGGATTACATTGCCGAAGAATTCCGCAAACAAAATGGCATTGATCTGCGGAAAGATCCCATGGCTCTGCAACGCCTGAAGGAATCCGCCGAGAAAGCCAAAATTGAGCTTTCCAGCAATATGGAAACCACGATTAATCTTCCGTTTATCACGGCGGATGCCAGCGGTCCCAAACACCTGCAAATGGCGATTAACCGCAGCAAATTTGAGGCCATTGTCAGCCATCTTACCGAACGTTGCCGGCAGCCGGTGCTCAAAGCGCTGGATGATGCCAAACTTTCCGCCAAGGACGTTGATGAAGTACTCCTGGTTGGCGGCTCTACGCGTATGCCGCGGGTGCAGCAGTTGGTTAAGGAAATCTTCGGCAAAGAAGGTAACAAAAGCGTCAACCCGGATGAAGCCGTGGCTTTGGGGGCGGCAATTCAGGGTGGCATCACCACCGGCGAGGTCAAGGATATTCTGGTATTGGATGTTACCCCCTTGTCGTTGGGTGTGGAAACCTATGGCGGTGTGATGACCGTGTTAATCCCGCGCAATACCACCATTCCCACCAGCAAGAGCGAAACCTTCAGCACGGCCGCTGACAGTCAGACCAGTGTTGAAATTCATGTGCTGCAGGGTGAACGTGAGTTCGCCAAGGACAATCGGACCTTGGGTAAATTCACGCTTGGCGGAATTCCGCCGGCACCGCGCGGCGTGCCGCAGATTGAGGTGTCCTTTGACATTGACGTCAACGGCATTCTCAATGTCAAGGCCAAAGACAAGGCCACCGGCAAGGAAAGCAAAGTGGAAATCAAGGGCCACAGTGGATTGTCCAAGGATGAAATTGAGCGCATGAAGAAAGAGGCCGAGGCCCATTCCGCCGAGGACAAAGCGCGCCGCGAACTCGTTGATCTCAAGAACCGTGCCGAAGCGGTTACGCTTCAGGTAGAACGCGAACTGCAGGAGCACGGCAACAAGATTACTCCGCAGGAGCGTGGTGATCTTGAGGCCGCGGTGAACCAGGTTAAGGAAGTCGGGAAACAGGAAGATAAGGCCGCTATTGAAAAGGCCCTGGAAAACCTGAATCGTGCCCGCATGAAACTTGGCGAAGCAGCCTATAAGGCCGCATCGGAAACCGCTGCCGCGGGTGCCCCCGGGGCAGCCGGGCCGGAAGCCGGAGCCGCTGGCGGTGCCGCGCCTGGTGCGTCGGCGGATCAGGGCAAGAAGCCCGATGATGTGATTGATGCCGAGTATGAGGTCAAGTAATACGCGGACTCATGCGTTAAAGTTCATATCTGGCGGTGCTTGATCGCTGGAAAAAAGACAAAAAGGGCCGAAGAATATTCTTCGGCCCTTTTTATTGGTTTGCGGTTTTCTGCGCAAAGTACCGCCGGGTTATCGATAGGTGGCGCGGTGCGGCGCGCGCGGGTCATAGACAATCATGCACGCATCCTCAACTTGCCCGCTGCCGTGTTCGCCGATGGTGCGGATATGATTTTGTCCTTCTTTGAGTTCCGTTTCGGGCCACACAAATACACCGTTGTGGCCATGTTGTGTACCCAGTAACTGGCCATTGAGCAAGAGCTTCACGCGGGCGCAGTTGCTGTACACCTTTAAGACCGCGCGCTTATCCGGACGACAGTTAAATCGTCGATCGGTGATATAGACGAACGGCTCTTTACTCCACTGGGCTTTATAAAAATAAAAGGCATCCTTGCGCGTTTTGCGATCGCGTGTCACAAGGCCTTTGTCATTTTTGCCGGGATGGTCGCCCTCGTGGCGGGATGACGAGGCAAAATCAAACATCACCCAGAGAAACGTGCCCCACAGCCATGGGCGATCTTTTATTGCGGCCCAGGCATGTTCATGCAGCAACGCCTGATATTCTTCGGGATGCCAATACGCTCCGGGATTCGGTTGAACAACATGGGATTCATGCTGGAAAATGCTGGCACCGGCACCATATTCGCTCATGCCGATACATCGGCCGGGAGCCTTGGCCTCCACAACTTTACGGATCCCGTCCAATATGCCGGGGAAGTCTGTCATTTTTCCGCCGTACCAGCCCGGATAGCGGTTAAATGCGATAATATCGGTGATATAGCCAATATGGTTGTATTGAGATTGATCGTCTGCGGCGGTGGTGGGGCGGGTGGGATCCAGCCGTCTGGCCTCAGCATTGATTTTTTGCACGAGGTGATAGCCAAGATTCTCCTGGCCATTATTTCCCAGTTCGTTAAACATACTCCAGAAGCAGATGGATGGGTGATTGAAATTTTGTTTGATCAGTTCGCGCACCTGCCGGACCTGATTGTTGTCAAATTCTTGATTATGCGCCACACCGTTGACCAGACCGTCTTCCGCCCAGACCACAATGCCAAGTTTGTCCGCCGCATCGTACGATGCCTGCGCGTGCTGGTAATGTGCCATGCGCACGCACGTGGCGCCAATTTCATAAATAATGTCCAGATCCTGGCGATAATCCGCGTCGCTAACCGCTCGCCCCTTGTTCGGTCGGTCCTCATGAGTGCAAACGCCCCGCAAAGGATAGGATCGGCCATTGAGAAAAAATCCCTGATCCGGATCGATATGAAAAAAGCGGAGCCCCAACGGTTGGGTAACGGCATCGCAACGGCGTTTGTCATCAAATATTTCCACGGTCATCTGATAGAGATACGGGTCCTCCCGGCCATTCCACAGATGGGGCTTGGGCAATTCGATATGGTGCACACATGCGGCCGTTTGACCTGCCGCCACAATCTGCGCTGTGGAAGCGGTCAATAGGATTTTCCCGGTATGATCGGAAATGCTGTATCCAACGCCTGCGGTCTTTTCCTCAGATGATGCATTGCGCACCAGAGCCGTAACTTCCAGTTCCGCTTTTTCCGGTGTGACTTTCACCTGCTTGATATAAACGCCGGGACCTCCGTCATCCAGCGGACTGATACTCAGTGCGTCCAGCACCAGCAGCCGGACATGACGGTACAGTCCTCCGTCGAGATTAAAATCTCCGTTCAGCGGTGCGATATGATCGTTGTACGCATTATCCACGCGCACGGCAACAGCATTGCGCCCGCTGCGATGAATAAAGGCGGTAATATCCACACAAAAACCCGCAAACAGGCCAATGTGTTCACCGGCCGGGTGGCCATTGCAATACACTTCGGTGGTGATTCCAGCGCCTTCAAAATAGAGAAAAATCTGCTTCTCGGGATCTCGTGCAAGCTGGGGAAGTTCAAGTTCCTTGCGGTACCAGGCTGGTCCGCGGTAATACGGCGCTCCGGTCTGCGCGTCCAAACCGTTGTAGGTATGGGGCAATTCCACCGTGGTCCAGGCGCTATCGTTTATATTGGGATCTTCTGCTCCGGGAAATCCCTGCTTGAGAAATTTCCAGGCCTGATCGATGCGCATATCCAGTCGGGGTGAATTTGATTTTCCGATAGAGCCCGCCCATGCGGAACGACCGGAATCGTTGGCGTTGGATTCACTGCACCCGGCCAGTGCGCCGGCGGCAATCATGGCCAAAGCGCCAAATTTAATGACATCTCGGCGCGACGACAGCGGTGTTTCGGTGGATGGCGTTTGCGGCGCTGCAGATTCAAAATGTTCAGTGTGGACACTGCTTCTCAATGCCAATGCTGAAGGCTCGCACATTTTTCCGCCTTTCGTAGAAGACCCTCGTGAACGATTCGATGATAATCGGCGTTGACGGATTCTTCAATGAATCGCCAAATCGGATCAACGGCGCAGGGGGCAAATAATGGTACGCACACAGCGAAAAAATTACCGCGCGGTCGTGCGGGCTTTACGCTTGGGAAGTTTGGGCGGCGGTTCGCATAAGGCCAACGGTCGATGTTTGGATTTGGATTCCATGAGGTCCGCAATGGTCGAGTTGCGCAAGATTTTCTCGATGCCGCCAATGGCCTGATCCAGTCTGGTGTGCAACGGGCAAAGTTGCTTGCCGTGCGCCATCAGGGCCAGCGGACAGCTTTCAATGCGGCGAATGGGATCAACCGCCTGCACAACGTCAAAAAGCGTTAAGGTGTGCGGATCGCGAGCCAGTACGGTTCCGCCATGTAAGCCGCGCTGGGATTTGACCATGCCGGCGCGCGAAAGCGTTTGCAGCACTTTGGCCAAATATCCTTGTGGCACCAATGTACCGGCGGCGATGACCCGGTTGGTGGCCGGCTCGCCATTGCATCCGGCCAGATACACAATCACTCGCAGGGCATATTCACTGGTTTGAGAAAACATAAACACCTAAAAATACAGCTTGATATTTAAATCTTGAAGTCCGATTTTACTGCCGCTATACTATTGGTCAAGGGTAAAACGGCGAAACCACGCATCATGTGGTATCGAAGTTCGTTCTGGCCAACATGCTGTGGGGCTGGGGAAAAACGATGAACACACTTATGCTTTCGCGTATTCAATTTGGGTTAACCGTATCATTTCACTACCTGTTTCCGCTCTTAAGCATCGGTCTGGGCGTCATGATGGTGATCATGGAAGGGATGTATCTTAAAACCAGCGATCAAAAGTGGGAGCGGATGGCACGATTCTGGACCGGTATATTCGCCCTGACCTTCGGCTTGGGCGTGGCGACCGGAATTGTCATGGAATTTGAATTCGGAACCAACTGGGCCAACTATTCCAGATTTGTCGGTGATATTTTTGGAGCGCCGCTTGCGGCAGAGGGCATTTTTGCGTTCTTTCTGGAGTCGGGCTTTTTATCCATTCTCCTGTTCGGCTGGGATCGCGTGGGACGGAAAATGCATTTTTTCGCCACAGCCATGGTCTCGTTGGGTTCCATTTTCAGTGCCGTATGGATTAACGTTGCCAATTCCTGGATGCAGACTCCGCTGGGCTTTCAACTGGTGAAAAACGCGCAGGGGAAAGTCGTTGGCGCGAAAATGACGAATTTCTGGCAGGTGGTGTTAAATCATTCCACCATTGATCGGCTGGAACATGTGCTGATCGGAGCCTTTTTGTCCGGCGCGTTTCTGGTGATCAGCGTTGCGGCGTGGTATCTGTTGAAAAACCGCCATCTTGAAATCGCCCGGTCATGCATGAAAATAGGGCTGATCGTTGCAATTGTCTGTTCCCTGCTGCAATTGCTTACCGGAGATTTTAATGCCAGAATGATCGCCAAATACCAGCCTGCCAAGCTGGCGGCCTTTGAAGGAGCGTTTCCTGCGTCGGCTCCCGAGTCGCTGGGCATTGTGGGGTGGGTGGATCAGGTTCGTCAGAAGGTTTACGGCCTGAAAATTCCCGGCATGTTAAGTTGGCTGCTTTATGGCAATACCAGTCGGCCGGTGGAAGGACTTGACGCGTTTCCCGCTAAAGACTGGCCACCGGTGAATCCGGTGTTTCAATCCTATCACGCCATGGTGGCTTTGGGAATGTTTTTGATTCTAATCAGTTTTCTGGCCACGTTTTTCTGGTGGCGGGGAACTTTATGGAACAAGCGA
>JAKAZF010000206.1 GCA_021826605.1 Planctomycetota bacterium
CTGCGGTCTACTCTCAACTCTCTACTTTCATTGATGGAAAACCCATGGCCTTTACGTCTGAAGAACTTGTCGTTTATCAGATAGCCATTGGTGATTTTGGCCGCAGGCCAAAATAGAGCAGGAGTTTGGAGAGAGTAGATAGTAGAGCACATTCGGCTGGCACATAAGAGTGGCTGCCGCCGAGACACGAGGCTCCTCCTGCGGTCTACTCTCAACTCTCTACTTTCATTGATGGAAAACCCATGGCCTTTACGTCTGAAGAACTTGTCGTTTATCAGATAGCCATTGGTGATTTTGGCCGCAGGCCAAAATAGAGCAGGAGTTTTACGAGAGTAGATAGTAGAGCAAAATTCTGCTGGGGCAAGAGAGTGGCTGTCGCCGAGGCCCTACCATGTTCTGGTCGATTGAGACTTTTCGCCGCAATGCCAATTATGGCCGAGGCAATTCAGGTTACGGTAAGGCCGGCCGGTTCAGCGATTCAGGCCACGCGTCGGTTCCGATATTTAATGCCGGCGATCCCGGCGGGTATCCTACCGCTCCGACCGCGCGGCTGTCCGTGTCCCTACGGTGCGCTTCTCCGCAGCCTTGAGTGCCCCGTCGATTTTCTCAATGGTTCGAATGGTGGCATTGGTTTTACCGTGCTCCAGACGGTTCAAGCTTTCCGGAGCAATGCCGGCCCGGCGTGCCAGTTCAACCTGCGATAGCCCCAACCGCTTTCGATCGCGAATAATCTTGCGGGCCAGGCTGACCTTGGCGTATTCCAAGGCGGGATAATGACCGTCTGCCCCCAAGGCTGGTAACGACGGCAACTCAGGCTCTTGCGACTGGATCCCGGCCCGCCGCGCCAAGGCGAGATACTCCTGTTCCGGCAACTGCACGATTCGCTTCCCATCGACTTCAAGAGTATGAATCTTCATGGATCAATCCTCATAAAAACCATCGCGGTGCCCGATTCGCTCAATAAGCACCGTTTGGCCCTCCACGCGGAATTGCACCCGGTAATCACCCGTGCGTTTCCGATAATGGCCAGCCAGTTTGCCTTGCAGCGGCTTGGCTCCGCTTACATCAGGCCAACGCTCCAACTGAGCTATGACGGCCATCGCCCGGCGGTGTATGACATTCGGCAATTCATCCAGCGATCCGGCAGCGCCGATCGTCAACTTTACGATAGCCATCTTTATTATCCTACCTTTCTTGACCTATAAATCAAGTAATTCCCAATTAGAGAAGTGAATAGGGCCGCACGTTCGGCTGAGGCGAGAGGGCGGCCCTCGCCGAAATGAAAAGCGAATCCTGCAGCTTGGGCCGGACCAACCTCAATGCGCAAGTCTATGCCGGATCGTGAGGTACTGCGGTGTTTGGTGCTGACCGCAACGGGGCAAAACACATCGTGGCATCAAATCGTGGCAACAAATGGCATCTGCGCATCCACTCAACGCTCCCGCGTTGAGCTAATTATCCTCGTCGCGACAGAATGCTGAATTCCGTGGCGGAAATTATTCCTTTGCACGCGGCTGTCACAGGCTGTCTCGCGGCTAACTCGCGCCACTTGCGTGGGGCGGCGAATGGTGGGATACTACTGAATTATCGCCACCGAGGTAGAAAGCCATCGGGTGTAGGCGGAGCTGTAGTAGATATTTGACGTAAGCTAAGGAGCACGTAAGTGGCACATTCCCTCTCGGCCAAGAAACGAATTCGGCAGAATGCCAAGCGTCGTCTGCGCAACCGCGACCGTAAGAAAACCGTTCGCGTGGAAATCAAGAAGGTCACCAGCGCCCTGGCGAAGAAGGATGTGACTGAAACTCAGACTGCCGTCAAGGACGCCATTAAAATTCTCGACCGCATGGCCTCACGCAAAACGCTGCATCCCAACACGGTGGCACGCCGTAAAAGCAGCATGATGCGCAAGCTCAACGCCCTGAAATCCGGTAAATGAATGATGATCTTCCAGATCGCGTCATGGTGAGCCTGATAACAGGACTGGAAGAAACTTTTGTATCCCGCGCAGGATTAAAGTTAAGTGCTGCGCTAAGAAGTTTTTCTATCAACGTCACGGGCCTGACGGCAGCCGACTTGGGAAGCAATGTCGGCGGGTTTGTTGACTGCCTGCTGCAAAATGGCGCTGCGAAAGTTTACGCCATTGATACCGGTTATGGTGTACTGGCCTGGACGCTTCGCAAACATCCGCGCGTTGTCGTCATGGAACGCCACAATGCCCTGCATACACAACTGCCGGAGCTGATGGATATTATTACCATCGACACGGGCTGGACACGGCAATCCAAAATTCTTCCCGCGGCACAAACGCTCCTGAAGCCCAATGGGATCATTGTCACACTGATTAAACCCCATTACGAATCAGAAATAGCCAAAATCCAGCGCGGCGTGTTGACGCCGGAACAGTCACGCGCGGAATTATCCCGTGTTATTTCCGACATTCAACAGAGCGGCTGGACCGTGCAGGCCATTGTCCCCAGTCCGATTGTGGGCCAAAGCGGCAATATGGAATATCTGGCGATGCTCCAACGGCCATAGCATTTTCCGGCTTTACTGAATATACAAATATTCCACGCGCGGCTTAACCAGATCATAAATCAGATGCGGGCTAAGCTGCATTTCAGGCCGCCCCGCTGCGGCCTGGGCATGGATGAGATCCAGCAAACTTGCGGGCCGATGAAACTCAACAACCGTCGGATTATAAATGCCGGCCAGTTTGGCGGCGGCATGGTAGGCTGCGGATAAATAACCAATATGATCCACCAGCCCCAATTTCAGCGCCTGCGGAGCGGCCCAGATTTTTCCATTGGCCACTTGGGTAATAGGCACCTTCAGATGCGTGGATCGCCCGGTCTGCACGATGTTGATAAACCGCGCAGCATCGGTATTGAGCATCGCAATAAGATAGGCTTTTACCGCCGGCGTGTAATCGGAAAATGGCGATCCGGCCTCTTTCCAGACCGCTGCGGAACTGGTGAGAAATTCCGGTGTCACACCAATTTTTTTCATTAAATCAGTCACTTGAAACCCCGGCATCATCACGCCGATACTGCCCACAATGCTTGTGGGTTCCGCAAATAATTGCTGGCCGGCCATGGAGATGTAATAACCGCCGCTGGCATCCAAGGCTCCCATACTGATGACAATTGGTTTTCCATCGGAGCGAATCCTTTGCAGGGCATGATAAATCTCATCGGCATCGGTGACTCCGCCGCCGGGCGAATCGACCCGGAGGACCACCGCCTTAATGGCTGTATCACGATCAATCGCCCGCAACTGCGCGGCAACTGATTTCACCATTCCGCCATCCACCAGGCCGCTGATATGCACCAGGGCGATCTGATCAGGGCTGCCGTGACGGACAATTCTCATTTCCATCTGATCCGATGGCATGAACCCGGATTTCAGCGAGACCGTGCCCGCCAAAGCCACAAGTAACACCACATTGGCCGCCAGGGAAAGCAAAAGAAGCACAATCAGAAGACCCTTCAAAACAGGGTTCGATCGTGGGGATACATTTTGATAAACCACTGTTGGCGGGGAGGTTTGGCTCATGAACTTACTCCGGAAGAATCCGTTGATCATTCTCCGGCGCACCGGAGAAGACACTTTATATCCGATTTACTGAATCGACTTCAACCCAACTTCATGTTCTTAATATTGTGCAACGATTCCGCAATGATGTCGAACGGTGAGGCACCATAACAATCATCCTGCTCCACGATCAGCCAGGGAATATCGGCGGCTTTAGCGGCCCGGAAAATCGCCGGCCAGTCCAGAATTCCCGATCCTACGGGAGCAAACTTTTTTTCTGCCCCGGCGGTCATATCTTTAATGTGCATCAGCCCGATACGACTGGCGTACCGCGTGATATATTCCACGGGATTTTCTCCGCCGTATTGTAACCAGAACGTGTCCGGCTCCCATTGGAGGTTGTGTTCCTCTGCCGCGCGCAGCAGAATATCAAGACCCGCCACGCCATCATATTTTTGCATTTCAAAATCATGGTTATGGTAGCCCAGTATCATACCGCGAGCACGGGCCTGGGCACCGGCGTCCGATAATAAGCCGCCCAGAGCCACCCAGTCATGGGCGGCGGTGCGGCGATCCTCCGGCACATAGGGAACGGTAATGTGGTCGATGCCGACTTCACTGTAATAATCCAGTACGTTATCCAACTCGGATTCAATTTGTTCCAGGGCCACATGCACCCCCACCACGCACAAACTCATGGTTTCCAGCCGGCTTTGCAGGTCTTCCGCCCGGATGATGCCGCGCACATCGGTGAGTTCCACGCCGGCGTAACCCATGGCCGAAATTTTCCGTAACGTGCCCCAGAAGTCGCTGGTCATCTGATCCCGCAAGGTGTAGGTTTGAACGGCAATACGCATGACATGCTCCTTAACAGGGTTCAGCAAAGATCATCATACCGGATATCTGCCCAACAATCATTTCCCTGTTTTGCACATCTTCGTATAAATTTCAGACTTAATTAAAATTCTCATCCCTTGACCAGAGTTCCGGCGTATAGTTACCATGCGGATTCCAGTGGCGTGTGCAACCGATGAAAGCGCCGGCACAGGATTGCTCAGGGTGGCGGAAAATCGACATTCCGCGGGTTTATGTTCGTCTAATCAGGTGATTTTCATGCACAAACGCACGCGATCCGGTATCCCGGCTTTGTTGGCTAATCGTCGAATGGTCCCCGGACTTCTGGTTCCGGCGGCGCTGATACTTTTAATGACTTGTATGGCGGATCAACCTTACGCATTGGCGGCGGCAGCGGATACCGCCATGCTGACCGCCTCACCCGCCGAAAACTATGCGCAAAAAGTCGGTGCCTTGATCCATTCGCAAAATCTCGCTGCCTTGGCCGCACTGACGCCTGCAACTTCAGCCACAACGGATGCTGCAATGATCAACCGCTGGCGGCAGGAATATGTGACAACCATGTCACAGGCCCGCGTGGCCAATGAGAAGTTCTACAGGAAAGCGCTGGCTGTCGGGCAGCAGGATTTTAAGGCAAAGAAACTTATTCCCGCGTTTGAATATATGCTCACCGCCTACGGATTCTCAACGGATAAACCCGCCTTCAAAAAGCAGCCTTGGGTCGGCACGCTGACGAGGCAAATTGCGGCAAAGGCGGCGCAATTTGACAAGCAGCATCGCTGGCTGGAATCTCTGCAGCTATATAACCAGCTCAATACCATGTACCGCATTTCCCGGAAATATCATCGTGATTTGCACCGGGTGATTCGCCGCACCATGCTGCTGGCAACCTATACGCCAAAGGCATTTTTTGCCATGCAGGCCAAGCTGGCCAAGGACCATGCCTTCAAAAAGCCATCCACCACCCCCAAACCGAAAATTAAAGAGGAACAGCAGAATCATGCACCGGTTTATTCGCAGTGGCAGCATACGGTTAAAGGCATTCATCAGGATATGCTGGTTGAATCTCTGGAGCTTACCGAGCACGACTGGGTATTGCCCATCACCTACAACACGCTGCTGACCGGCGGATTGAATCTGGTCAAGCTGATGGCCGATACCCCGATGCTGGGCGATACATTTCCCGGTTTCAAGGACACCGCCCAACGCGATCAATTTGTCTCGGAAATCAATACCCTGCTTAAACGCACCAGTTCCCGTAAACCCATTGACTCTCTGGGCATGATTCGCCTGTGGAGTGAACTGGTGACGGTAGATCAAAGCACCGTAAAACTTCCGCTGCCCGTGCTGATCAAAGAGTTCACCGAAGGATGCATGGAAAAAACCGACAAGTTCACCATGCCGTTCTGGCCCAGTCAGGTCCAGGGTTTTAATAAGGAAATGGAGGGACAATTCGGCGGCGTCGGCATACAGATCCAGTTGGACAACGGCCTGCTGCAAGTGGTTTCTCCATTAAGCGGCACCCCCGCTTACAA
>JAKAZF010000207.1 GCA_021826605.1 Planctomycetota bacterium
CTAGCGATTGCTGAATAGCACATGTCCCGGCACATCGGGATGGAGCCTGGAAGCTGGAAGAGCCGGAAAAAGATTACGAACCGCAAAAGAAGCAAAACAACGCAAAGAAGTGGTTGGGCAGTTAAATACTCTTCGTGTCTTTGTGTCGTTGTGGTGAAAAGCGTTTTTTTGTTCACAAGGAGGAAGCGGAGGGTGCCACAATGAATCCCGGCGCGGGCGGGTATATGCGATGGCGAATTGGATTAGCTTCCTAACAGGATGAGGTGGACCGCCCCGGCGCGCACGGGGTAAACTCTCTAAGCGGATGACGCGGATACGGGAGGCTCGTCCCGGGGTGCCGGGAATCAATTACCAATAATGAGTGACAGATGTGCAGTGATTCCCGGTGCGGCGGGACGGCAGGTGGGTCCGGCAAGTGAAGATTCATGCTCCAAGATCCAGATGCTCAATGCCAAATGCTCGGTGCTCAATGCACTTCATCCGCGCTATCCGCGCAGGAGCTTTACCCCGTGCGCGCCGGGGCGGTTTCTTGCTGTTTCTGTTGATTTGGAAGCGAACAGTGAGCAATAAACCCGGCACGCCGGGGAACAATAATGTGACAACTTTAGATCAGGACTTGACATCCGCCTCAATGCGTCGGCAGGTTTTGCGTAAACTAACATTGCATTGCCAATTCGGATTCTTTGCGCTGCCGAGGCAATATCAGCTTTGTGACTGTATGCGGCGGAATCGCGCCAGGGCCATTAACGGGAAATACAGCCGATATAAATGATATTTCAGGTAGAACACGCGCGGAAAACCCGTTCCGGTAAACCACTGTTCGTCCCAATTTCCTTCCGAATTCTGCGAATCAATCAGCCAGCGAATGGCTTTTTGAACCGCCGGATCGTCCACACCCGATGCGGCTAACAATCCCATCGCACCCCATGCGGTTTGCGATGCGGTACTTGGCCCCCGGCCTTTGAGTTCCGGGTTTTCATACGTCTGGCATGATTCGCCCCAGCTTCCATCCGGCTTCTGGCATGAACGCAACCAATCGGCGGCCTTGCGGATAAACCGCTGGTCCATTTTTTCGCCAACGGCATTCAAACCCGTCAGCACCTGCCAGGTGCCATAAATGTAATTAACGCCCCATCGGCCGAACCAGCAGCCCTCTTTTTCCTGCGTTTCTTTCAGGAAATTCACCGCTTTGCGTACCGCCGGATGCTTATTGCCTATTCCGCAATGCCCCAGGCACTCCAGCGTGCGTCCCGCTATATCCGGGCACGATGGATCCTGAATGGCGTTATGATCCGCAAATGGAACATGCTCCAGAATGGGCCGGTTCCGTGTGCGGTCAAATGCCGCCCAGCCGCCGTCATCATTCTGCATGGCCAACAGCCAATTCACGCCCCGGGCCACCGCCGCTTCCGCGGCTTTTCCGCCCAGCCGCTTCAGCGCCATGGTCACCATCGCGGTATCATCAACATCCGGATAATGCGGATTGTTAAATTCAAAATACCAGCCGCTGGGTTCACAATCCGGGCAGTTTTTCATCCAGTCACTGCCCGTGCGACATTCCTTGGATAACAGCCACGCCGCCGTCTTTCCCGCCACCGCATGCTCCGGCTGCATGTGCGTTTCCGCCAATGCATGCAGTGCAATTCCGGTATCCCATACCGGCGACCAGCAGGGTTGAATGCGAATCGTGTCATTTTCTTCAATAAATAAGTCACGCAAATCTTTTTGCGCTTTGACCACTACCGGGTGGTCATCGGAATAACCCAATATCCGCAGAACAATGAGAATGTAGACCATTGGCGGAAAAATGGCCCCCAGGCCGTCGCATCCTTCCATGTGCTCCAGCAGCCACTTTTCCGCTTCCCGGATTGCCAATGGCCGCAATGGTGTAATCGCCGTTTTTTCATAGCGTTTCAGCGACAAATCCAGCAGCAGAAACATCTCCCGCCAGCTTCGCGGCAGCCCCTTCAACCGCCCCACCGTGCTGTTGGCGGCCTCGGAATCATTAAACAATTCCGATATCCCCTTTTCCGCCGACAATTTTCGCACGGGGCGATACGCGCTGACAATCGCCAGCGGCAGAATCATCGTGCGACTCCAGGCGGAAACCGCATAGAGGTTAAAGTAGATCCATTTCGGCAGGAGAATAATTTCCGGCGGAATACTCGGGCACGCATCGTAGCTGATTTGCCCCAGCGCCGCGAGATAAAACTTTGAAAAGCTGTTGCATTGCTCAGCTCCGCCAAGATGCCGAATGACCTGTCGCGCCACACGCATATGCGGAGCGTCCGGGTCATCACCCATAAGCTTCAGGGCAAAATAGCCTTTAACCGTTCCGCTTAAATCGCTGTTGCCCCCGGGAAACAGGCTCCAACCCCCGTCCGCTTGTTGATTGCTCCGCAGATAATTGGCTATTTTGGGCAGAGCCGGATCATTTTCCTGGCTTAAAATAAATTTCAGCAGTATATATTCTGATTCCAGAATACTGTCGCCCTGCAACTCTCCCACCCAATAGCCATCGGCATGCTGCTTGGCCAATAACGCCGCCGTGGCTCGGTCTACGGCGGCATCCAGTTCGCTAGTAGTCAATTCCATCTGATCGATCATAGTTTCCAGTTCAGTCTGGGAAAGCGTTTCCAAGGCTTCCAATGATGGTTGAGACGGTAAGGCAACATCGCGCAGTGTCTGCGTACCAACCGCCATTGCTGCCCGTGCTTGCCGAGTATTTCGCAACTTTAACCTCTATAACTGCCGGCCTCACACGCCCGGCACGGTTTTTTCCATCCGCCAACGTCCAAAACGTTAGCAGAACTTGCACCTGTCGGCAAGAGACAAGCGGTGCGCCAGGCCGGGTTGCATTCCCCGCCACGGTTCGCGTCACCCGGCACCAGGCAACAAGCCGGGGAGCCGGCACAGTCAGGATTATCCGTATGGATCAGCACGGGGCTGCGGTCATGCTCCCATGATCAGGCCGGAAGGCTCACTGGGCAGGCAGCTTGCCCGGCTGATTCGCCAGGAAACTCAGGCATATCGGCGATTCTCTCAATTATTGCAGCAATCCTCGGTCCAATTTCCCCGTACGATTTCTCGACGCCGTGGGGCCTGGCCGCATGCCGTTGGCGATTTTTCACCCGTTGGCGGGAAAGCAAACTGTATTGGCCGGTGAAGTTTTTTGAGACAGACTGGGAGACACAACGGGATTGTTGTACCTCCGTTTTCCGCCGGGCACCCACGGTGCTTACCCCTTCAGGCTATTGAGCACGGTGGTGAACTGGTCAATGGCCGTCTGGAGGTCATCGGTAATTTCCTGAGCCAGCACATCCGGTTCGGGAAGATTTTCGGAGTCTTCAAGGCTTTTATCCTTGAGCCAGAAGATGTCCAGACTTAATTTATCCCGTTTGGTGAGTTCCTCATAATCATAACACCGCCAGCGGCCATCGGGATTGGTTTGATTCCATGTTGGCTTGCGGCTGTGCCGGTTTTCAGGATTAAAGCACGCCACAAATTCATCAAGGTCGGAGCGTTTGAGGGGATTTTCCTTGAGCGTAAAATGCATATTGGTGCGCAGGTCATAAACCCACAATTTTTTAGTCCACGCCATTTCCTGGCCGGGGCGGTTGTCAAAGAACAGCACATTGGCTTTGACGCCCTGGGCGTAAAATATGCCCGTCGGTAATCGCAGCAGCGTATGAACATCGCATTTTTGCAGTAAATTCCGCCGAACAGTTTCGCCGGCACCGCCTTCAAACAACACATTATCCGGCACGACAATGGCGCAGCGGCCGTTGGTGCCGAGCAGCGTTTTTACATGCTGCAGAAAATTCAACTGCTTGTTTTTGGTGGTGGTCCAGAAATCCTGCCGCTCATAGGCGACATCTTCTTTTTCCAGTTCACCATCTTCTCCCACAATGGCAATGCTGCTTTTCTTTCCAAACGGCGGATTGGTCAGAACCATGCTGAAGCGTTTTCCCGGATCAGCGGCAAGGCTATCCACGCCGCTTTGGATCGGGCAGGGATCGGCCTCAATACCATGCAGCAACAGGTTCATGATGCACAGCCGGGCTGTGCCGGCGACAAGTTCCCAACCTGTTACAAAACTTTTACGGAGATGCTTTTTCTGATCGGGATCCAGCTTTTTACCGAACTGTTTGACAACATAGTCATGGGCCGCCAATAGAAATCCACCGGTGCCGCAGGCCGGATCGCAAACGGTATCCTCCGGTTGCGGCCGCATGACATCCACAATGGCCTTGATTAATTCCCGCGGGGTGAAATATTGCCCGGCCCCCTTGGGCGACTCGGCCGCACTTTTGGCAAGCAGTCCTTCATAGATGTCTCCCTTTACGTCGGCCTCCATGGTGCTCCACGTTTCGGCACCGATCAGTTCAGTAATAAGCCTGCGAAGGGCGGCAGGGTTTTGTATATCCTGCCGGGCCTTTTTGAAAATTTCACCCAGCATGCCGGGCTTACGGCCAAGTTCCTCGAGAATATGCCGATAGTGGACCTCCAGTTCGTCGCCGTCTTTTTTCAGCAGTGTCGGCCAATCCAGCCCTGCGGGCACGATCCGCGGCCGGTTATACGGCGGGCGGGTCAGTTCATCAGCCATTTTCAGGAACAGCAGGAACGTGATCTGCTCGGTATAGGCCATATAGGAAAGGCCATCATCGCGCAGGACATGGGCAAAATTCCAGGCTTTATTGACGATTTGTTGGGAATCGCTCATGCACCTGCCCTCTTGTTTTTTCCACTCAATCGGGATTTTCTTCTCGGCGATTTAATACGAACAACTTTGTGATCATGTGCCATCAAAAACGCATCGGCTTTGCGTGCGGACGGCTGTGCCTGCCTCACAGCCGCGGCAGGACGCTTTGCACCAATATTGACAATCTTACCGGCTCGCAGAACGTAACAAGGCGTGCCGGTCTGGATAGCCAATCGCAAAGCGCTGCGAGCGGCGCGGCGCAGTGCGGGCAGAGCACCAAGCAAATCAGTATCTTTGGGAAGTCTGCTGTTTCTCATGCCGATTCTCCAAACTCAAGGGGTTGGGGCGTGTCGCCCGAACAATCATATATTATCCATTCATCCACAAGCGGGCGATAAATTTCAAGAAAGTTTTTCCAGCCGGCCGTGAAGCGCGAACGTATGACGTCTGCCGGCACATCATGCCCTCCCTGCAACACACGCGCTCTCACGCGATGCAGTGCCAACGCAACGTGCGGCAACCGCAAGAACACGATCTTCACGACGTAACCTGCCATCTTCCATTCTCGAATGCGATGAACGTACGTTCTCCCGGCCAGTGTGGTCTCAAAAGCAAAGCTTTTGCCAATTAACATCAATTTATCCATGCGATCCAGCATGATGCGGGCCGCTTCGACCGCCGCAACCTCCGGGACTAGCGGTGAAAGCCCCTGGGCGATTAGATCGGCGTTGATAAAGTCGGGGCATTGAGCCTCGCGAAGCAAAAACTCCCTTGCAAATGTCGTCTTCCCCGCCCCGTTGGGCCCTGCGATAATTACTATACGTTTCTTCACGCGGGCAATCTCAAAACCTGTAACAATTTCACCGGGCAAACCATGGCCGCATTATAACCAAACAACACGCTGGCAGTCTTGACACCGAAAATCGCCGCGGGGTTGGGGAACTCCGGGGGGAGCTCCGGGCAAGCCCGGGGGTATTTGTTTGGTGGCGGGGGTGGGATGGGGGGAATTACAATTGGTGGCATGAGGGAATCTGTTGAAACGTGGGGTAGGACGTTGGCCATTCATACGGTCTGGACGAGGTATTTATCATGGTTGCCGGGGGATCAGCGCGGCCATTGGTCGCCGTTGTTTGATTTTTACGGGCAGCTTGTGCGTGACGGGCACCAGATCAATGCCGGTGATGAAGCCACACGCCAGGCCGCCAT
>JAKAZF010000208.1 GCA_021826605.1 Planctomycetota bacterium
AGTGTTGTTTGTTAAAGCCCTTCCGCATGTAACGCAGCATGGACAGAATCAACTGATGCTGCGATTTCAGATACGCCAGATCCCCCGTATGCAGATAATAGTCACTCAGTGCGCATAACCACGAATTGGAATACCCCGGCAGAGAGTTGACGTACGTCAAGGGCAAAGCGTTCGGCCGACGCACACCCTGGGCCTCGAGCCGTACCATAGTCATACTTTTTTCCATCAGGTAGTGGGTGAGGAAAACATTGTTGATGGTTTGACCGGAAATCTGGATATCCCCAATCCAAAGCGAACGATCGCGCTTGGGGGCATCCCAAATCTGTTGCTGCATGCACAGGTGCGCGGTGTAGGCACCTGTGTACCAGATTTTTGTCAGCAGCGGGTCGGAACATGCAAAGCTGCCCCGGTACTTGACCGGATAATATTTGAAATCAAGCGATAATTGATGCAGGCTTATCCTGTGTCCACCGGCAAAATAGACCGTCGCATAACGAAAAGCGCTGTAGGGTGTGGCCTCCGTGTGGTGGGCACGCAGATGCAACAGATGCACGCCTCCCCAAGGCATCTTGAGCGCCTCGCCACGCGATTCACCGGTGCCAACAATCACGTCCCCTCCGCTGCCGCGAAAAATGATTCTGCCAGCCACCTCCTGGCCAAAATCCAAAATGATTCCCGGCGCGGAGGATCGAGCGGGCATATTTAATATCGACCAGCCGATGACATTTGTGCCACGCACCAGATGAACGTGCAGGTGGCTTGGCCGAATCACAAGGTGGATTGGCCTTGCCGGTGCCAGATGTGAATCACCGGTGTAGCCGGGGCGCAGGGCACCGGCGTTTTCGGCCGTGAGCCGCAGCGGCACGGTTTGCAACCCCGTAAATGCCTGTGCGCCGCGGATGACTTTCAATCTTTCCGGTTGAAAATGCAGATGATACAAATAATGCCAGTGCGCCGGCCACAGGTTCAGGTGCACATGCGACGGTGGTGGCAACGCGATGGCTCTTTGCCAGTGCCCACTTGCCGCATGTCTCCACGGCGACTGGTCGCCGACCGACATGGCAGACCAATACCAATACTTATCCGTGCGGACCACCGTGTGCCATCCATGGTCGCGGTTGATAATGGATAAATTCACGCCTTCGGAGTGGTTACGGCCGCCAGCGGAAAAAAATATCCGGTTCACCCCCAGCCGCAGATACGACGTAATATTTGCCATGCAGGTCTGCAGCGGGCCGTGCTTTGCCATCGAGCCAGGCGATACGGCTTTGCCATTGATCCATAAATGGATGGGGCCCTTGATCACGGCATAAAGCAAGGCCTTTTTGGGCAGATGCGTTACTTCAAAATCTCTGCCGAAAATAAGTGCCTTTTTGCCAGCCCGCGGATTGCCCCATATCCATCGCGGCAGTTCATACACGCGCTTCGGAGAAAAAGGCTTCTGGGCAATTCCAAAAGTCGGGTCAATGCAGGGTGTCTGGCCCCAATGAGATCCAGCCAGAGACGTTGATGCTGATCCGAAAACGCTTAACAGCAGATAAATGAACGAGGCTGCTCTCCGAACGGAAGTTTGCGCCATTTAGCTTGCCCTTTCAAAGAGCGGCCGCCACAAAAGCAACGCTCCGCAGTCGACTTGCACATCCATGGGCCGGTAAGCCTCCTTGCTGCGCCTACCGCGCTAGAACCATCGAAAGGTGGGTATCTGTCCCTGATAGAACGTGTCGCGGCATTTAGCTGGGTCTGACTACTAAAGAAAGGGTCAGTTCTCCACCTCTTGGGCGTTGAAGGTTGGGAACATACCCCAGCCCGGTGCAGGCGGGCCACCGATCATGCCCCCAAAACGAGTGTTGAGGCTTGTCGGAAGTTTACCGTCCGGCACCTGCTGCACGGATCCATCCAGCATGCAAATATTGACATCACCCACCTGGGCAGTGATGTTTGCATCGGAAGGGCGATTATGGCGACCATAAACATAAACGTTTGACAAAGCAGCAGCACCGATCCCACCACTCGACGAGTAGTTGTAAGGTGTCATCCACATACCATCATAAATGAACGCGAGTTGGGATGGACTGGCGATTTTCGACATGTTAAATCCAGCCGTAACCAAGCCGCTCGTTGCGGACTGATCCACCAGGGCGAATGTCGGCGTGGCGTTATAATAGGAGCTGAAGGCTTTGCTGCCAGAGAAGTTGGGATTCAGGAAATAATATCCGGAATTGATCCCATACGAGCAATCGACGGTCATCTGTTTGGGCGAGATATGGGTCTGCATGCGCAGCGTGACATCGCCATTCCAATCGTTGGGCCCGGATGTTCCTCGGATTATGTTGCCGTTCCCGTCAACCTGGGAAAAAGCCGTTACAGAAAGCCCCGGATCGACAAACATAGTGTCCTGTGTTTCGCCGACGGCAAGGTTGTTGCCAGGACTCGGCGCTATACCTGCCTCGATCATGATGGCCGGCCACCAGTCGGTGCCGGCCGCGGTGTTTCCATCGGTGTAACTTCCTGGGAGAATGGCATCGCCATATTCCTGAGCGTACTCCTGCACGCCGGTTCCGATTTCTTTCAAATTGGCTTCGCAGGCAGTCGCCTCGGCCACAGACTTGGCCGCTGCCAGTGCGGGAAGCAACAAGGCGATAAGTACCGCAATGATGGCGATAACCACCAGCAATTCAACGAGTGTAAAGCCACACGACAGCGGCCGCCGAGGGGAGGCTTTTGTCGGCTGATGAGTCGCGGAACCCGGAACCGCCATCATATTGGTATCTCCTTGCAAAGACCGCTGCGGTCGCCACCGGCGGCGACCGCAGCGGAATATGAACCATCAAAGGGATCGCCGTCTACAAAGCAGCAGTACCGACGCACCACCAGCCGCAAGCAAACCCAACGCTGCAGGTTCTGGTGTAGCCGCCACAACCAAATCGATGGAATTGTTTCCCGTATTGTTCACCAGACTGTAACTAAAGCCACTGGGTCCGGAGACTGTCCATGAGGAAAGGTCGGACGCATTGGCAAGCGTGCTGTAGTCGATGACGTGGTAGGTACCCAAGCCCACATCTCCACCCAGCGCCAGTGTATCAGCGGTGCTCAAACTAAGCGTACCACCCACATTCAGGGTGCTGTTTGATCCGCCGCTGAAATATAAATTAAGCGTGCTGCCGCTCTTGCCATTCATGTTCAGACCGCCGTTGAGGCTAAGTGTCCCGACGGCGTTCGTGAACTTGCCATAATTGGCACTTAGCGCGCCACCAGCAGTGATTTGAGTCGATCCGTTGAGGGTCACTAGGCCAGAAATGGAGCCGATGCCAGCAATCCCGCCGCCGTTAGCGGTGACGGCACCCGTTCCGGTGGCTGATCCACTGGCACCGTTTGATACCAGCAGGGTGCCCGCGCGGATATCCACTCCGCCATTGAAGGAATTTGCGCCGTCGGCCAGCTCGGTATATCCGCCAGTGTTATTGACAATAAATCCCGATAAAAAGCCAGTACTCGCATTGTTAACGAGACCATTGAACACCACATTACCAGCACCACTTGATGGACCGGTCGTTTGAATGGAAACATTAAATCCGTCAAAAGGTGAAGGGCGAAGATCATCGCGAAACGTTACGGTGTCCACTACTATGGCACCGGTTCCGTTCGCGGCAATATTCTGTACGTTTAAAAATGGCCGAAAATTGGTGTTCAGCGTGAGTGTCGACGCGCTGTTATTGGTGACGGCATTTACCTGCGTCACAAATTGCATGCCCGCCGCGTCCGTCACCGTAATTGCCGGAGCACCACTGTCCACCTGGATACCACCAAAATTTGCGTTAGTAATGTCGTTCGTCGTATTTCCATTGTACGTACCGGGGCCGAACTCAGCGGTTTGGGCATTCGCCCAGGGGGTCCCATTGGCCCAGTTGGCTGTCGTTGACCAATTTTGGTCAGCACCCCCGCCAATCCACGTAGGGTTCCCCGCCATCGCGGTTGTGGCACCTGCCGCAGCGATGACGCCAGCCATAAGAAAACATCGTGTTGTGTTCACCATAAAACGCCTCCCAAAATATTAGACAAGCAGGCAATCCCTCCACCACGCAGCAGCGAGATCCCTTAAAAGAGCACAACCATCCAAATGGGGCTTACGAGCCAGTTAAATCAATCAAGGCATTTTTGCCGACGAGCCGCTCTGCTTCACCCATTTTTCCCGACGCAGCACAGTCTGCGTTAATAATATTTTCAACCTTGAGTGTAGCTCATTGAATCGCCAATACAACCCCAATTTGCGTTTTTATGGTATGATTTTGCGGCAGTTCGACGGGAAATCTCAGTGGTTACGGTTGCAGGGCAGATAATATACGCGGATTTCGGCAACGAAGGCCAGCTACGCAGCATTACCCCGTATTTCCATACCCGTCATTCTCTGCCGCCAGTTTGCGAACGCCATCCATCGCCCCGACCGGGGCCATCCTCCCGACGCCTTCGTCCTACGGTCATCCGGCAGTATATTTGCGATGATGCCCCACCGCTTTTGCCCGATAATAAAATCGGAAGGGAGGTGCACAATCTCCGTTAAGATAAAAGTCCGTCCACTGGCCATCCTGTGAGATATGATCCGCCCATTTGAAATGAAACTCGGCTGGCATCTTTCCGGGTATCCCCAGCAATCGGCGGGGCACGGCCAATTGAAGTTGATTGCCGCGCACTTTGAAGCGGGCGGTTCCAATTTTTTTCCAATGATAACCGCCTGTATTCCTTTCGACGGTAGTGGTGGTGGCACTTACAACCTTACGATTGATGACGTAATTGTAACCCATCCAGTTTGCTCCCATATCGGGAATGCTCAGATAGAGAAGCATCCACGACTTGCCACGCCACGATGTGATCGGCCTGCGTGTTTTTACCCAAAAATATAAATATCGGGAAGAATAGGCTGTTTTACAGCCCACAATACTGTTGCGGCCGGTCTGGTTGACGTAATGTTCATGCCCCCACCCGGTGTAATCCCGGTGTACCGCAAGCCCAGTATTGTTGATAAACAGCGGGCCGATGTTTTTCCACTGCGACAGCGGCCCACGGATATGGATGTTCGCCTTCGCGATCGGCGGGAGGCGGTGCACCCCCTTGTACCGCCGAATGTTGGCCACCATCTGGTAGTAGTAGTTGTCGCCAAAACCGCCATACAGCCCGCCGCGATCGGACAGCATGGGTTCAATATCGCGGCTGAATTCGGGTGAATATTCATCAATAAAAATGGGCGCGCCCTTCTGTACCATTTTTCCGGCGAAATTCAGCGGTCCGGGAGCTGGAAACGCCATCGCCACCCATTCATTCCAACCAGTGATAAACACAAAGCTCGGATTGATCTTCAACGCATGCTGCCATTGCCGGGCAAAGCAGATGCCTCGCCATGGCTGCTGACGTGCAGGCGGTGGCTCGCTCCCGCCATGATAGCTGCGGCCGATATTGCTGCTCGCCCAGCCGCCAACTGCCACCGGCATTTCTTCCGGCTTGCGGGGGTTTTTGTGCCACGCATAGGTGTCCGGATTCACACCGAGATTGTCCCATCCCCATTTATCCTTCGCGCCCGTCCATGCCCAGCAATATCGCAAAGTGAAAAATCGTCGCACCGCCGCTGGCAATGCTGCTTCTCTACCGTGATACAGCATCAGGGGTTTGCCGTGCCATTCAAACCACAACCTTTTCCCTAAACCTTTCAGGTAGATCGATTGATAGTCGGTCGTCCAGGCCTTATTACCCGCAAAGCATGCAAACTTGGGCACGCGGTTGCCCAATTTCCGCATGTGCAGCCATGCTTTAAATAGCGCTTTTTGCACTGATAGATAAATAGGGCCGTTGGTATTGTCGAAGATAACCGTATTAACGCCCGCATCTCCAAGCATCGCGGCGTGTTCGCGAAGTAC
>JAKAZF010000209.1 GCA_021826605.1 Planctomycetota bacterium
CCCCGGTTTTTCGCCCGGCCGCCCAATGCCAAATCTTCAATCAATTGCCCTTTGATCGCTTCATGGCCACCAATAGCTTCATAGGCCTGACGGCGAAAAAGCAGGAATGCACCGGCTGTGAGAACAGCTTTTGATGTGGAATCGTTGCTGCGGTGCGGCGCCGCCATGGTAAACATGGCGGTAAGCGCCACCATCAAGAAGCCCTGCTCCATCAGACTCTTGCCTTGTGGCCGCGGCAAAATGCTCAGCAGATCCAGGTTGCGGTGCAGGACCAGCCGCATGGCCTGTTGCAGGCATTGCGGGTGAAAATGCATGTCGGAATCAACAAACAGCAGATATTCAGAATCGGTCCATTCACGGGCTTGATGGATGGCCCAGTTTTTACCCATCCAGCCGGGGGGTGGCGACTGAATATTGTGGATAATCTTCAGATGCGGAAATTGGGTTGCAAGTGGTCGGGCAATCTCAGCGGTATTATCCGTGCTCTGATCATCGACAAACACCACGCGAAAGGTGGGATAGTCCTGGCGGCAAATCGACCCCAGGGTATCCAAGAGCACGTGACCTTCATTGCGGCCCGGAACAATAACAGTGACGCCCGGAAGGGTCTGCGGCAAAGTCGCAGTGTGCTGCGGGTGATCTGCCGGGCGGTCGAAGGTCTCCGGCGGCGTGTGGCTATCAAACATCAAGCGCTGCACCTGCGCCCAATGTCCAAAGCTGGTGATGGTGATCCAGCATAAGGCCACCACAACCAAAATAATCAACAGAAGTATATTCATGAGCGCTTTACCCGGGTGTCCCGGAAACCATCCGCGGCCCAGTCAATGATAGGGTCACCGGTGCTCGGCATGCTGAAAAAAGCCTCACAGGCGGTGGAGGGCCTGCAGGTCTTCGGCATTGGCCCGGCCTTCGATGAAGTGGCGCACGTCTTCATTGTCCATGGTTTTGATTTGTTGCGGCGTTCCTTGGGCGATGATTTTGCCATTGAGCAACATCACAATCTGATCGGCCACCTTGAATGCGCTGGCCATGTCGTGGGTCACCACAATTCCGGTAACCTTGAGTTCTTCCTTGAGTTTCAAGATCAATTCATTGATAACGTCGGCGCGAATGGGATCCAGGCCGGTGGTTGGTTCATCATAAAGCACTACTTCCGGATCCATGGCAATAGCTCGGGCCAGGGCCACGCGTTTTTTCTGTCCCCCCGAGAGATCGCCGGGCATTTTCTTTTCCGTGCCGCTTAATCCGACCACCGCCAGTTTTTCACGGATGATCTGTTGAATATCGCTTTCCGATTTCAGGCCCTGATGCCGCAGTGGAAAGGCGATGTTTTCGCCCACGTTCATGGAATCAAAAAGAGCCCCCATTTGAAAGAGAAAGCCAATCCGTTTGCGAATAGGTTCCAGTTGCCTTTCGCTGAGGTGGTTGATACGTTGCTGATGAAAATAGACGTTGCCCTGATCGGGCTGCAGCAATCCCACAATGTGTTTGAGCAATACCGATTTTCCTGCGCCCGACGGGCCGATGATGACCGTGGTTCGGTCCGCGGGAATGTCCAGACTCAGTGCGTCGAGTACCACCAGCGATCCAAAGCGTTTGTGGACCTCGGCGAAGCGAATGATGGGTTGGGCGGACGTATCGGTGGTGGGCTTTATCATATTTATTCCGCAGTCTCCTGCTTGCAAACCAGGGCTATAAAATCGGCGGTTGATTGGGCCAGAGCATAACATAGATATTGGTCAGCAGCAGTGCCAGCACCAGATTCAATATCAGAATAACGATAAAACTGGTGACAAACGCCTCCGTGCAGGCCCGGCCTACACCTTGTGCCCCGTTGCCGCAATGAAAGCCTTTGTAGCAGGCGATGGCGCCGATGGCCAAACCGAAAAACAAGGCTTTGATCAGGCCCGTGTTGATGGTATAAATATCCACCCCAACGCGGGCAAAGTGCCAGAATTGGTCATTGTTGATGCCCTGCACATGCACCGCAATCAACCACCCGCCGAAGATCCCCAGGATATCACTGAAGACGGTCAGAATCGGAGTCATCACCACGCAGGCCAGCACACGCGGCACGGCCAGCGTGCGAACGGGGTCCGCCGCCATAGACCGCAGAGCCTCAATTTGTTCGGTCACGCGCATTGTGCCCAGTTCGGCGGTCATGGCCCCGCCGACTCGTCCAGCCAGCATGACGCCCGTGAGAACCGGGCCAATCTGCTTCACCACGCTCAGCACGGTGACACTTCCGAGCCGGCTCGCCAGCCCCAGGGCATGAAATTGTGGATAGGCTTCAATCACCAGCACCGCTCCAATGAAGAACCCGGTCAACATGACCACCGGAATGGACAGCGTCCCCAGGTCGAACATTTGCGAGAGCATTTCACGCCGACCAAAGCGGTCCATGCCGCGAAAGGTCCCCGCGAGAATATTCATGAAGAACCGTACAAAATCACCCAGTGTCAGCACAAAGGAAAGGCACGTCCTTCCCAAAAACTCCAATGGGCTTAGGATCCTGAAACGATCGGAAAATGGATCTGCGGGTGTCAAAGCGGCCAGCCCTTATCAAGCACAATTTTCCCGATGCCGTACGCTGCACCGGATCTGTGTATTGTATACGCAGATGAAGACCTTGGGGCAATCAGCCTGGTGCAGCCATGAGATGCGGGCTGGGGCAGGGCCGGTGCCGGGCTTGGCCGAAGGGAGAGGGGCAATTGCAGCAATTTCGCGTATCATAAGCCATTAAGGTTGGCACCCCCGGCAACAGAACATGGGGGAACATCGATGATGGATACCCATTCATGTGCGCTACAATATCCGTTGCAGAACTTACGCCCGCGAAAATCGTCGCCGAGTTGGATAGATATATCATCGGCCAAAAGGCCGCCAAGAGAGCTGTAGCCAATGCCGTGCGCAACCGCTGGCGACGTTTGCAATTAAGGCCGGAAATTGCCCGCGATGTGCTGCCTAAAAACATCATGTTGATCGGACCGACCGGCGTGGGGAAAACAGAAATCGCCCGCCGTCTGGCGGCGCTGGTGGATGCTCCATTTATCAAAGTGGAGGCGACCAAGTATACCGAGGTAGGCTATGTTGGTCGCGATGTGGAAAGCATGATCCGCGATTTATTGGAATCGGCCATTCGCATGGTGCGCACGGCCCAGATGCAGGCGGTAGCCGTTCCTGCGTCCAAGTTGGCCGAGGAGCGACTCGTGGAACTGCTCTTGCCGCTGAGCACCACGGCGGACGAGACAGATCCCCAAGTGCAGCAGCGCCGTCAACGCAGCGCCGCCAAGATCAAATCACAACTGGCCGCGGGCGTGTTTGATGATCACATGGTGGAGGTGCCGGTCACGGAAAAAGCTCCCACTCTGCCCATGTTCGGCATGATGGGCATGGAATCGGCCGAATCCATGCCGCCGGGTCTTAACGATATACTTGAAAAACTCTCCTCCAGCCGCAGCACTGTCCACAAAGTGAAGGTAACAGAAGCCCGCAAAATATTGGCCGCGCAGGAAGCCGAAAAGCTTGTCGATCAGCAGGGCGTGGTTGAACAGGCGATTAGTCTGGCGGAACAAGGTGGCATCATTTTTCTAGATGAGATAGACAAGATCGCCACTGGCAGCGAAGGCCGCGGCGGTGCAGATGTGTCGCGTCAGGGGGTGCAGCGTGATTTATTGCCCATTGTGGAAGGTAGCGCCGTAACCACGCGCCACGGCACCGTACATACGGATCATATCTTGTTTATCGCCGCCGGGGCGTTTCACAGTGCCAAGCCGTCGGATCTCATGCCTGAATTGCAGGGGCGTTTTCCCATCCGCGTGGAGCTTTCCGATTTGGAGCAGGCGGATTACGTGCGAATACTCCGGGAACCGAAAAACTCGCTGGTTCGCCAGCAAATCGATTTGCTGGCGGTGGAGGGTGTGCGCGTTTCTTTTACCGATGACGCCATTAATGCCATGGCCGAGTATGCGTACAACGTCAACCGTAACACCCAGAATATTGGTGCCCGGCGCCTCAACACTATTTTAGATCGAGTGATGGATGACCTTTCATTTATGGCCTCGGAAATCCGTGGCGAAAAACATGTGATTGACGCTGCCATCGTGCGGGAAAAGCTGGCCGATATTGCAAGCGATGAAGATTTATCGCGTTATGTTCTTTAGCTGGCATGGCGGACAACGGACCGGGGCGGCCTGACCTTTGGCGATGGCGGCCGCATACGTGGAATATGATAAATATGCAACAGCAGCCCATTGAAATTTCAATTATTGCCCCGGCATTTAACGAGGTGGATAATGTCGGGCCTCTGGTGGAGCGCATCAGCGAGGTTTTTGTGCCGCTGAACATCGCCTTTGAAGCTATTATTGTAGATGATGCCGGCACGGACGGCACACGGGAAAAGCTGTTGGAACTGGCCGGTCAATACTCATGGTTGCGCGTGGTCGCCCTCACCACGAACAGCGGCCAGACTGCCGCCATGGATGCCGGCTTCCGCGCCGCCCGCGGCCGCATGTGGGCCACCGTGGATGCCGACATGCAAAATGATCCCGGGGAAATTCCTCGCCTCATGGCCATGCTTTCCGCGGAGGTGGATATGGTCAACGGTTGGCGGCAAAAACGCAGCGACAACGTCCTGCGCCTCATTCAAACCAAAATTGCCAATGGCATTCGCAACTGGCTCAGCGGGGAAAATATCAAAGATTCTGCTTGTTCGCTGAAAGTCTACAAACGTCAATGCCTGGAGGGGCTTACCCTGTACAAGGGCATGCACCGCTTTTTTCCGACCTTGGTTAAAATGCGAGGCTTTCATGTTATTGAAGTGCCCGTGAGCCACCATCCGCGGGCTCATGGTGTTACCAAATATAAATTCGGCAGTCGGGTCATTCGAGCTTTTGTGGATCTTTTGGCCGTGCGCTGGATGAAAAAGCGCCAACTGCATTATCAAGCCCGCGACCTGACCGCCGCGCGGATGCCGGTAGATGCGTCAATTTCGCGGCCGGGTTAGAATGATCTACATGAACACCTTGCCACAGACAGGTACCAAAATATGATTCATCCCACCGCCATTGTCGATCCCCTGGCACAGGTGGACCGCAGCGTTTCCATCGGTCCGTATGCCGTGGTGGAAGGGGCGGTGCACATTGGCCCTGGGTGCGAGATTCAGGCCCATGCCAAACTCATGGGGCCACTCACCATGGGGAGCGGCAACATTGTCCACAGCTTCGCTTCCCTGGGTGATCTCCCGCAGGATTTGAAATTTAGTGGGCAGGATAGTTGCGTGACCATCGGTGATGGAAACATTTTTCGCGAACACGTGACCGTGCATCGTGGGACCGGTGGCCAAACCACTCTAGGTTCCAATAATTTTCTAATGGTGGCCAGTCACGTTGGGCATAATTGCCGGGTTGGAAACCATGTGACCTTGGTTAACGGCGCTTTGTTGGGTGGCCATGTGGAGGTCAATGATAGAGCGATTATTGGCGGCAATTGTGCCGTTCATCAATTCTGTCGCATTGGCCGGTTGGCCATGATCAGCCTGACGTCGGCTTACAATGTGGATGTTCCGCCGTTTTGCATGGCCGTATCCACCAATCTGATTACTCAACTCAATTTTGTAGGGCTGCGCCGATCAGGCATGAGCGTAACGAGCCAAAATGCGCTTCGTCGGATGTTCCGCTGGATTTATCGTACTCACGCCGGCCGGCCGTTGGCCAATGCTTTGGATGACTTACCACCGGAGTTAGACGCCGTTCCTGAAATTCAGGAATTCATGGCGTTTGTAAAATCCTCTAAGCGTGGGGTGGCCCGGTTCCGGCATTGGTCTAGCCGGCATAGTCGGGCTTCTACTGCCATTGACGAGGCCGACGGTGATGAA
>JAKAZF010000210.1 GCA_021826605.1 Planctomycetota bacterium
AAATGCCGCGGCATTCTGGTGCGGTACGCGAAAAAGTCATGCAACTACCTTGGCATCATTCAATTGGCCTGCGGATTATTGTGGTATCGCCGCCAGCATCGATATGCCGTTTTGAGATAGTTTCTTAATGAAGCCATTCTCAATGATAATACTAATATTGTAAAATTGCTCTTGGCCGCCGGCGCTGATCCATTTAGAATTTGCAGCTCGGGCGATAATGGGAAAAGGTGTACTCCATATAGTAATGGAATGACTTCGAATGATCCAAAAATTGTCGCGATGATGAGATCAGTTCGTATTGCGAGGAGGCGTGTGGCACAGTATTCCGCTACGAAGCCATAGATATAACGATGTTTCAACATAAAATACCAGTGTGTGTAACGGTTATCGGGTGGAGTTGGATCATCATTGGAATTATTGTAGGTGTTTCCAATCTTATAGCGCTTTTGTATTATCTCACAAATAAACATATAATAGTCACAAGCCACGATGCTCATCTTGGCATACTTAATACACTTATATTCTTTAAATTACTTGCCATTATCCAGATTGGATTGGCTGTAGTTGGTCTTATTTCTGGCATCAATTTTCTCAGGTTAAAGTCATGGTCCCGAAAATCACTTGAAATACTGACTTGGTTTTTACTATTTTTAATTGTAGGCTTAATAATAACCCGGATTATTAATGGTTTTATTGTGGCATCCACTAACAGCCAGATTAGATTTGCCACCAGAAATATGATCCTAGGGATATTTATGTTAGGTATTTATGGATTGCCGCTTGGAATAGTGCTGAAGTTCCTAAGAGGTGACACAGTGAAAACAGCGATGATAATTGGAGCGGCTCTCTCATTATGAAATGGCTCTACTAATCAAGCAAATCGCAGGGGCATTATGTGTTATCGGTATGCATGACACTTTATGCGGCTCTGCGAGTGCAGTTGTGGCTCGACCAATCTGTGATGGTGCAAATATCCACTGTGAACGCGGTCGTGCCGGAGCCCGAAAGGGCGACATCCGCCGGTTCCAAGGGCTGACACAAAAATGGTGGGCGGTGAGATGGTAAACGGGTGTCACGTCGCTGATGCAGCGTTCATGAATTTATTTTGCAAGCCGCTTTGTTTGGGTTAGAATCTGTGCGTTGAAATAACTGGTCTTTGATGATCTTCTCTCCGAGATTTGGTGCGAAGCAAACTTCGGCGAGCGATTGGATGCCAGATAGGAGTGTGCGTTTCGCTAGCACGACGGCCACGATATCTCTATCCCTGTTTTTTAAGCAGGATGCAGGCGCGGCGTTACTGTTCGCTGCGTGGCCGGGATCCCTGACGGCCACAATCGCCGTCCCGTAAGATGGCCCGTTTCGTTTGCGATGGAGTGCACGGCGGTGTTTGAAAGTTTGCGACTACGTATGGCGCTGCTCGGAATTTCGGCGCTTTTGCTGGCTGGCGGAAGTGTTTTTTCTGTTCTCGGTTCCGCGCCGATTGTGTCGGGCCGTCCACCAGCAGCCCTTTGGAAACTGTCGCCGTGCGGATTGCCGGCCTGGTTTTTCAACGGCGGCGTTTTTGGGCCGGTGCGACGATCGCGCCAAGCAAGAGCAGGCACGGCATACGGGCGGCCCATCCACACAATTTCGGGAAAAGACAGCCATAAATTGGACAGGCGGGCATTGGTACTATCGCTGGTTCTTGCTGCTCGGGATCACTACGCACCAATGCGATCTCTTTGTGTTCCTGGATTGGTAGGCAATCTGAATTCATATTGCGTGTACGAACTGCATGATTGGCAGGATAAACACAAGCGCCTCCTACATTCCATCGCGGCAAGGGTGATAACAACCCTCCGTTCCATCCGGAATGATTACCTAAAACGCCCGCCGTCCGTGTCTGATCTTGGTGCCGTCCGATCCACTTTTCAGAGGGATCTTGCGCTGGCGGACATGAATCGGGTGGCGGGCCGGCAAGTAACCGCGGAGTTGGTACGCGACGCCTATATCCTTGAATATCCGTCAGTCGCCGCCATTGATTGGAGGATTGCGACGTTTCAGCGGTGGCCGCTGGCCACGGCGATAGATTGGCAGGCGGGTATGGTTACAATGCAGTTTGTCGCAGCAGCAAGAAACATTCTGAAAAAAAATCCGCTGATAGTGGTCGGAGCTACGTCGGCCCTGCATTGGCCGGTTTCGCTGGGAAAATCTTCAATGACGCGCATGGACAGAGATCAGGCATCCCGGTGCATGTCAGTTGCGAGTGCTGTTATTGAGGAGCAAGTCATTGCGGATATAAAATTAGGGCTAATCACTATCAACGATGGCCCCCTCAGGAGAAAAATACTTTCCGAATTGCGTTCGGAATCGCGTAATGGCCGCCACATGTGATGCCTGCTGTGGCCCAGCGAACTGTAAGACTGCTGATTGTCATGATAAGGGACGTTTGGGTGATTGACAAACGGATGATATGGAATTATGGCGGCGGCTTTGCCGCGATTGGGTGAGAGTCAAATAGGCGAGCAGTAGAGCGACTTGGGCTGGAATAAGGATGGAGGCTCCCGCCGAAGCAAAATACTTATTCTGCGGTCGGTTGTGAGGTGGCGACTGTGGCCGACGCTGTGGCGTTATACCGTGATGATCGTCAATCCAGATTTCCCCTCCGCTCGCCTCAGTTTCCTTGTGGTTCAACAACGTCGTGTCCTCGTGGCTTTGTGGTAAATACCGTCGTAGTTGTCGTAACCCAGCGCCGCCCATCAAGCGGAGCGTTTTCCAGAAACTTACTCATAACTCATTACGCGGCACCGCCGCACAGCGCCTCCCTGTTCTCCAGGACCGCAGGCGTCCCGCCTGCCGTGCCGACAGGATGTCGGCGGTCCTCGCAGGCTGGACGCCCGCACCACAAATTACGCCCGCGCAGCGCTTTCGATGGATGAAAGTGGTGGGTAAAGTTAAGCGATAAATGGAAGCTGTTGAAGCGTGACGATTCAAATGGACGCTGCCGTGAATGAACAACGCGTGACGGGCAATTCTGGCAGGCAATGGGATGAATCTTCCGTTAGAATGTTTTGGTGCTTCCCGGCCAGTGTGGTTTAGGATTGTGGTTCATGCGTTTGACTCCGCCGATTTCCAAGTTACAGCGATGGCTCATGGCGTGGCAGTTGCGCGGCCAGCAGCGATTGGCACGCTGGGGAGTTCGCGAGCAGACATTATTAATCGGACTTTCATTTGTGGTGGGGTTGCTGACCGGTGTGGCGACCTGGCTTTTTGAAAAGACGGTTGACTTTATAGCCAATCATTATTATTTACCGGTGGTGCATGTGACACATGCCACAACCTGGTGGCCATGTTATGCGCTGTTGCCTTTGATTCCCGCGGGCGGCGGGCTGGCGCTGGTGCTTTGGCGGCGACTGTGGGGCCGGCATGATTCAAAATTGCATGGCCTGGCGGGATTGCTGCATTCATTGTCGCGTGAATCAGGGAAACTCAAGGCATCGCTGGGCATTGAAACATTGGTAGCCAGCAGTTTAACCATAGGCAGCGGCGGGTCGGCGGGGCCGGAAGCGCCGATTGCGGTCATTGGAGCATCCATCGGTGCCTTGTGTGGAAATACGCTGGGATTTTCACGCCGCAACATGCCCATATTACTGGGGTGCGGAGCGGCTGCGGGAATCAGCGCGGTGTTTGGCGCACCGATCGCCGGCGTGCTGTTCGCCATGGAAGTGCTGCTGCGGGATTTTTCCGTGCGGACACTCACGCCCATCGTGATATCATCGGTGATGGCATCGACTATGTATGTGGGACTTTCCGGCGGCGGGCCTGTGCGCGGCTTATTTCAGATGCCGACCAGCGGTCCGGCATTTATTTTTACCTTTGGACAATTGCCCTATTATCTGCTGCTGGGAGCAATGTGTGGTTTGCTGGCGGTGGGCTTTACACGTTTTTATACGCTGGTGGAAGATTTTTCTCAGAAGCATCGGGAGCGTATACCGTATTTTCTTCATCCGGCCATCGGGGCGGCACTTTCGGGCGTGTGCGGAATCGCCATGCTTATTATTTTCCGCAACGATCCGTTCTTACATCAGCGATTTGCCCAGGGATATATGCCGATCTTCAGTGACGGTTATCCGACGATCCTTCGGATGATTGATCCGCGGTGGTATTCCGGCGTTCATATTGTCGGAGCGCACACCGTCACGCTCACGCTGGAATTTTTGATGGTGGTGTGCGTGCTGAAAATTATTGCAACATCGTTCACCCTGGCATCGGGTGGATCGGGCGGCGTGTTTGCGCCGTCGTTGTTTATCGGCGCGGCCGGTGGTGGAACCATCGGACTGGTGCTTACACATTATGGTCTGGTCACGGATCCGAGCACCTATGCGTTGGTCGGCATGGGCGCGGTATTGGCGGCGACAATACAGGCTCCGCTGACAGCCATTATTCTGCTATTTGAACTAACGCAGAATTATGCGGTGATGGTGCCGATCATGCTGGCGGCGGTAACGGCCACGGTGATTCAGCAATTGATGGTCGGGGAAAGTTTATATACGCTGCCATTGAAAAAACTGGGGGTGAAGCTGGGGTCCGCGGTGGGGATCAGCGCGCTACAGAGAATCGGCGTGGATCAGTTGGCGTTGGCGAAGGCCCCGGCAGCACGGCCCGATGAAACGCTATCGAGCATCATGGCACGCAGCCACGAGGAAGGAGTCGAGGATTTTGTGGTGATGGACAAGGCGGGAAATTATCTGGGACTGCTGACGATTGATGATCTTAAAACCGTGCTGCTGGAGCCGGAGGCCGCGCCGCTGTTGCTGGTGGGAGAGGTCATGCGGGCGGACGTGCCACCGATAAAATGTCATGACACACTGGATGCCGCGCTGGCGATGTTCGGGCGGTTTGACGTGTCGCGGCTGGCGGTGCTTGATGACGCATCGCCGCCGGCGCAGGTACCCGCGTTGCTGGGATTTTTAACTCGATCGGAACTTATGCGTCGTTATCAGCTTGAGTTATCCGGTGCGTAGGTGGGGGGGCGGTGGGGTAATTTTACGGTAGAATAGCCGTTATGGAAGACACCGCACCGCTTAATACGCAACTTGATGACGCCGAGGCGCATATTCTTCCGGAAACGGATGAAGGGCTGGAGTCCGTACAATATAACATTCGCCACGATCTGCAGAAGCGGCTGGATATTTATCTGCGGGATCGACTTTCCACGCATTCGCGCGCCATGCTCCAGAAGCTCATTAAATCCGGAAGCGTACTGGTCAATGGTCGCCCCGCCAAAGTCAGCACACTGCTGCGCAGCGGTGATTGTGTGGAACTGAAGATTCCGCCGACGGTGGAGCGGGAAATATTGCCTGAAAACATTCCGCTGGATATTTTGTATGAAGACGACGCTTTCATCGCAATTAACAAGCAGACCGATTTAATTGTGCATCCGGCGCGGGGGCACTGGAGCGGCACGTTGACCAACGGTTTGGTTTATCACGCACAACAGACCGCCGGAACGCTTTCCATCGGCAGCGATCCATGGAGGCCGGGGATTATTCATCGGTTGGATCGCAATACCACGGGATTAATTCTCGTGGCCAAGACCGATGAAGCGCATTGGCGGCTGGCGGGACAGTTTGAGCGGAGGTCGATTCGGAAAACATATCTGGCGGTGGTGCATGGAGGGCCTGCGCTGGACAGTGATTTAATTGATGCGCCGTTGGGTGTGCATCCGGCGATGCGCGAGAAATATGCGGTACGCCAGGAAGGTGGCCGCCCGGCACAAACGGTTTACCAGGTCAAGGAGAGATTTAAGCATTTCACACTTCTGGAGTTGTTTCCCAAGACGGGTCGAACGCATCAGTTGCGCGTTCATTTAAGCCACATTGGCCTGCC
>JAKAZF010000211.1 GCA_021826605.1 Planctomycetota bacterium
CCGGCTTTCTCTTTGAGCATTTGCGTGTGCCGGTGCTGGAACCCGCCACGTCTCAGGAACTCAAGGATTGGGTGCCGCACGGTTTCGACCTGTCCGTAGCCTCAAAATTGTACATTGGAATGATGGTCACCGTGGCGATCGCGGATGGCGGCGGCACTGTGGAATGCCGGCCCAATCATTGGCCGGCCATCAGTACCCATGATCGTATCGCCATTGAAACCGGAAAAATTCCCGTTGAAACTACCGTGTTACTGCCCCCCCGAAGCTGGCGGCAGGAACTGACGTTTGATGACCGCTTTGCGGCTCTTTTATCTCGCTGTCGGCAATTGGGACTATCACGAATTCTCTATCCGATTGAACGCACCTGGCGTGGCGGCCGATCGCAAAAGGCCCCGGTGGGATTTATTTCTTCGGGGCCGTCGCACATGCTGCTGGTACATGCTCTGCAGGAAATGGGGTTGCTGGGACAGTTTCCCATGTTGAAGCTGGCCATCAGTTATCCGGTTGATACCACGCTGGTGAATCAACTCGCGGAAATGTGTGAACGTGTTATTGTCGTGGAAGAGCGACGAAGTTTTATAGAGCGGCAGGTGACAGATCATTTATCGCAGTTGCGCCAACTGGAGCCGGAAAATCCCGCCGTCAGCGCGCAAATCTGGGGCAAGGTATTTCCCAATAATCGCCCGGGCATTCCCGCAACGCGGGGATTGCATCCGTCTATTCTCATTGAACTGCTTACAGGCTTTCTGCGCGATACGCCCAACATACCGTACGAACTTTCCAACGGACGGCTGACCGAAGAACTGGAAACCATCGCCATGGCCAACAGCTCCAAGGTGGATGTGGCCATTCGTACACCTGCGTATTGTCCGGGTTGCCCGCATCGTGACTCTTCCAGCGCTTTATTGGAAATCCGTGGAAAGTTTCTTAATGCTCCCTACATGCAGCAACGCTACGGCAAGCCGCCCATGGATCTGGTGGCCCACGGCGACACCGGCTGCTACACCATGATGATGTTCGAGCCTAATAAGCCGCTGATGCACAATTACAGCGGCATGGGCCTGGGTGGAGCCACCGGCGGTGGAGTGGATCCGTTTATTACCAATAAACAAATTGTGTTCATGGGTGATGGCACATTTTTTCATTCCGGGCAACTGGCCATTGGAAATTCCATCAATCAGGGACAGGATATAACCTACATCATTCTGGAAAACGGCACCACCGCCATGACCGGCCATCAGCCCAACCCGACACTGCATGAGGATATTACCGGATCAACGGTTTTAGCCCATGATATTGAACGCATCGTCCGCTCGCTGATTCCCGATGCCGCCGGTACGTTACGCATTAAAGGCAAAGACGGCCGCGATGAACCGCAGGCCCGTGTATTTCGCGTGAACCCTGCCGAGCGCGATAAATATAAAGACCTGCTGGAATCGGTGATTCTGCAGGATGGCGTCAAGATCATCATCGCCGATAAAGAGTGCGGTATTACCTTCAATCGCCGCAAGCACCGCGCGGAAGTGCAGGAGAAAAAAGAGCATGGCTTTATCCGTTCCAAAGCCTACATGAACATCACCGATGAAGTCTGTGAATACTGCCTGGAATGCACCAGCCAGACCGGTTGCCCCGCCCTGAAAGTTTCGCAGACCGATTACGGCCCGAAGATTCAAACGGACTTTACCACGTGCGTCAATGATGGAGCCTGTTCACGTATCGACGCCTGTCCCAGTTTTGAGCAGGTGATTGTCACGCGCAAACGCCCGCCGCGCATGCCCGATGAAGTTGTGGACCTCACCGGAATGCCCGAACCCCCCATGATGAAAATGGGTGAACATTGGCGGTGCTATCTGGCGGGTGTGGGTGGAATGGGCATCGGCGTGGCGGGCGAAATTCTGGTGCGTGCGGGCCATAAAGAAGGCTACCAGATTGCATTTGTGGATAAAAAGGGTCTGGCCATTCGTAATGGCGGCGTGTTCAGCCAGTTGCTTTTCGCGCGCCAAAGCGTGCAGGGATCAGCCATTACACCCTATGGCAAGGCGGACCTGCTTATTGGCGTGGATGTCTTGGAGGCCGCGCGGGCCATTTCACCGAAGGACAATCTGCGTGTGGCTTCTCCAAAATATACGCGCGCAGTCATTAACACCGGAAAAACCCCCACCATTCTGACCTTGCTGGGGCGCGAAGATTTTTCCCCTGAACAACTTGCGGAAATGATTAAAGCCCAGTGCCGGCCGGGGCAGTTCTTCAGCTTTAACGTGGGTGATTTGTGCGAGCGCCTGCTGGATTCCAAACTTTATGCCAACATTATGATGCTGGGCGTGGCCTATCAGTTGGGGTTCATTCCCGTTTCTTATAAGAGCATTACCTGGGCCATTCGCCATGCCGTGCGTCGTGAATTTGAACGCAATTATCGCGCCTTTAACATTGGCCGGAAAATTGTCCTGCGGCCCGACCTGTTTGGGGTTGCGGCTCCGCGGGAAGTGGAAACCGTGGAGCAGGCCATTGAACGCAAGGCCAATATTCTAATGGTCAGTTCCATCTGGGGCAAGCGCAACGCCGATGAATATCGCCGGATATGCCGCGAAACGCTCCAGCAAATGCCTCTTCTGGAAGACGGTATTAAACGTGATTATGTCATCCGCCTGTTTGACGCCATTCAATGGGGCGCGTTGCCTTATGCCCGCGGGTATGCTTCGCGTGTGGTGAAAACGTATCAGCAGGATAACGCCGCGCGAAGTTTTGCCGTGACCCGTGCGGTAATCTGGAATCTGGCGAAAGTAATGATGATTAAAGACGAAGTATACGTTGCCATGATGTATACGAGTCCGGAAAAATATCGCCGCGATCGCCGCCGGTATAATGTGAATCCGGCCAATGGGGACAGAATTAAATATGTCCATTTGAACCGGCCTGAATTTGATATCGCCGGCTTTAAACTTCGCTTCCATTTCAAAGGCTATGACTGGCAGATGCGCGTGTTGCGCCACTGCCGGTGGCTGCGCACACTGATGCCCGCCTGGCATGCCCGTGAAAAAGCTTTCCGCGAATGGTACACCCGCCTGGTGGATACCTGTGAGTTGCACGAGCCGTGGCTTTATAACCTGTGGCTGGATATTCTCACAGCGCCGGAATCGGTTACCGGTTTTCGGGAAGTCCGTTATCCCAAAATGGACGCGGCCCAAAGCCGGGTAAAGGAACTGCAGGCCGCTATTTCCGCCGGCAAGGCCGATAGCCGCTTCCGTTCGCCCGCCCGGTCGGTCAGCTTAACGAGTCAGGTAATAGGAACCTTCCGCGGATAACCTGTCGCAGGCTAAAAACGAGCAGATAGTTAGGAGTTAGAATGTGCTGGAAGCTGCGCTGCTGTTTTGTGGGCTGTCAGGCGGTGTTTACCAGGAAGGCGCAAAGACAGAAAGGACGGGCGGGGCATCGGGCAACGGGCTGCGGCCCGATAGAGAGGTGAATATAGAAAGTTGAGCAGTAGAGCAAATTTGGATGGCGCAGAAGAGCGGCTGTCGCCCCCATGGAGCGCCTTCTCCGGCGGCCGGTTAGAGCAGAGTCTGCCACGGAGCGATCATTTCCGAATCTGGGTAAAAATCGGTTGCATGTCAACGACAATCGACTATGATTGTTCGTGTAAAGTTAGGCATGTGATGCGACAGGAGAGTGGTTCAATGGGTTTGAGAACACATAATGTTCCGCAAGCGTTTCCCTACCAGGGAAGCAAGCGCAGGCTCGCCCCAGTAATCATCAAGTATATCCCGGAATCGGCGCGTCGATTGGTCGAGCCTTTTGCCGGTTCAGCCGCTGTCTCCGTTGCGGCCGCCTTTGCGGGCAATGTAAACGAATTTTGGCTTAATGATGCCCATCGCGCGCTGATGGCGCTGTGGCAACGGATTATTCACGACCCCGACGAACTCGCCGCCGCCTATATGGGCCTTTGGCAATCTCAGCATGGCCGCGAACGCGATTTCTACAATCAGGTAAGGTCAGACTTCAACACTTCGCAGAAGCCGGAACTTTTACTGTTTCTCCTGGCGCGATGCGTGAAAGCCGCAATCCGGTACAACCGCCGGGGCGAATTCAACAACAGCCCCGACCATCGCCGCAAGGGCATGATGCCCGGCACAATGAAGGACTCCCTGCGTCTGGTTGCTGAAGCTCTAGGTAGTGAGACAAAACTGACCTCCGTCGATTACAAAAAAGTTCTGGCCGAGGCGACCGTGACCGATTTTGTCTTCTTGGACCCTCCTTACCAAGGCGTTGGCGGGGGGCGTGACAACCGCTATATTTCGGGCGTTGATTTTGACGAATTCGTGTGCGAGCTGGAATCCTTGAAGGAGCGGGAGATCCCTTTTGCCGTCAGTTATGACGGACGAACCGGGGACAAGGTCCATGGCCACAAACTACCCGATCACCTGAACCTATACCACGCGGAGGTGTTGGTTGGCCGTTCCACGCAGGCTACACTCCTTGGACGCTCGGAGGAGACGTTTGAGTCAATCTACGTTTCCCGCCACCCCGACCCCACAGGTATGCCTGGCCGCCAATCGGTGAAAGGGGCACGTGAGGAATTGTTGTTTGCCTAGTTACTCGGACAGGCTCCTAGCCAATTATATTGTCCCGCAACGTCTGTTTGATAAATAGTGGAAGGCTCGTGTCCTGTCGTCGCGCCAGTTCCAGCAGTACCTCGTAATCTTGGACTTCATCTTCCAGCCAGATGACTTCGACCCGCCGGCACTTCTCCATGGCGATATGATCATAGCTCTTCGGTGATGCCCAAAAGCATCGCCTGCACACCGCAGGGTTCCTCTGTTTAAGCCAATTCTCACAATGCTCACAGGACCAGCTTTTTTGTCGTTGGATGGGTAGTGATATCAACATGAAATCACCGGGGTTGTCCTCAGGAATGCCCGTATCTCCGGATATCTGATAAGGTACGCGATGGTCGACTGAAAGATAGCGCGATTCAAAACGCTCTCCAGTAACCGCGCAACAGCCATCCTGCTCTTGCAGCAATTTTTGCTTAAATGCTTTTGAAAATACTTTCCTTCCCCCGAACTTATTCTCCTGAACGTCATCAGGGTTCCCAAATCGATAGAGCGCCACGCTCCGCCCGTCCGGACCCTTGATGCGGTCCGTTACCAGCGGGATGCCTTGTTCCCGCACATCGCGGGCCGCCCGGGGCGGATGGTTGTACCCATATTTGTCCTTCAGTTCCTGGCTGGTTACGAATCCATGTTTAATGATATGGTTGATTACCGCCAATGGACGCTTGCCCCGAACTTTACTCAATTGTTTTAGAATTCTCGGATCAATGTTCATGCCGAGAGGTTAACCGGTATTGGGGGATCTTCCAATGCAGTTGTCCGGTTTCGGCACCTTTGGCGTCCGGCGGTTATTTGCCTCAGGCTTTTTGACACTCGCACTTTTCCTTATTTAACGCGGGATCGGCAGGTTTTTGAAATTGAAGGGGACTTTTGTGAGGATGGTGCGGGTGAAGAATTTTATGGTGGCGCTTTGGGGCTTGGTGCCGGCAATATTCAATGTGTAACGGTAGGCTCCCCAGTTGCCTGCCACCGGGCCGCCGGTGTGGCTGGTAATGCGTAGTGGGTGGCCGGCGGAGTCGTACAGCGTGAATTCTTTACCTCCGAAAAGATGCTTGGCAAAACAGTGTTCGATTGGTACCTGCGCGAAGGCCAGCCAATGGCTGGTTTTGCCTTGGTAGGAGAAGCCCTGGGTCATACCAATATCCAGGCGAATTTTCCAGCCGCCGGGAATCTGTTGCAGCTTTGCAAATTTCAGCGTCATGCCATCGTCGGTTAAGGCGGTGCGACCGATATGCAAATTTCTTAGATGCATGGTTTG
>JAKAZF010000212.1 GCA_021826605.1 Planctomycetota bacterium
ATCATGGATGGTCAGGCGCACCAGCGAGCCAAGTGTCTGGGAGCTGATATCAAGATGTTTCGCCTGCCCATGGCGGACGG
This sequence comes from Planctomycetota bacterium, assembly GCA_021826605.1. Next base: position 81 of record JAKAZF010000212.1, read on the forward strand.
CGTTGTTCATGGCTTCCTGCGCAATGCGATAAAGATGCGTCGCCGCTAGAAGAGAGCATGACTGCGGCAGCGCATCGGCGCGAACATCGCAGGTGACTCCCAGAAGAGATTCCATCTGGTAACCCAGTTCCTGCAACGCGGTGGGAAATTCATCCGCCTGATCCAGCGGTTGAAGCCCCCGTGCCAGTCGGCGGGTTTGCGCGATGGCATCGTTAAGCAGGGCTGTGAGATTTTCCGTTTCACCGGCCAGCACCTTCGATTTTTTCTTCAGCCGCTGGGCAATGGCCTTGGATACCATGGCAGCTCCGGTCAAAAGCTGGCCCAGGCCGTCATGCAGGTCCTGCCCGATACGGCGCTGCTCACGCTCCGCAATATGCAGAATTTCCGCCTCCATGCGCTTGCGTTCGGTTATATCCCGCACGATTCCCGTGAAATGCCGGGTATCGCCAGCCTTCTGTTCGCCTACCGCCAGGTACATGGGAAAAGTGCTGCCGTCTTTACGCAAGCCGGTTACTTCCCGTCCCACACCAATAATTTTTGCGTGCCCCGTACGAAGATAGTTATTAACATAATGATGATGCTCACTGTGATAAGGCTCAGGCATGAGCATATCCACCTTTTGTCCGATGGCTTCCGCGGCGGCATATCCGAAAATGCGCTCAGCGGCGGGGTTAAACGATTCAATAAAGCCGCGATCATTCATGGTGATAATGGCGTCCACCGCCGTTTCTACGATGGCACGAATCTGGGCCTCGCTGCGGCGCAGAGCATCAGTTATTTTCGCCCGGTCGGTAACATCAAAACCCGTGAGAATCGCCACGGCTTGGCCTGTGTCCTGAATGTGCGGGGATGCTACATAAGCCACAATGCGCGTAGACTTCTGGTTATTTAAGCACGTTTGTTCAAATTGCACGGGGCCGCGGAAGCCATCCGGATTCGCCAGCAATGCAACAACCTGATGAAAATTTTCGGAGGACAAAATAGAGTCTAACGCGGACTGCCCCACCAGCATATCGGCACCGCAGCCGCACGTGGACGCAACTTCATTATTGACAAAAAGAATTTGGCCGGCGGCATCCACAACTGCGGCAAACAGCCCCGTTGAATGAATCATCGCTTTTGCCCAGGCCGGATCTTTGGGCATATATTAAACTCCAATACCACCGGGAGGCACCTGCGGATATTCCGCCGGAGCAGGCGACGATAATTATAAACACGCCGGCCGGTTTACGCAGCAACTCCGGGAAGGCCGATCCATGAAATACGGTGGCTGGTTGGCATGAAACGGGCAAAAAAACACCCGGTCGATATTACATCGACCGGGTGTTAACTTTGGAGAACCTTGCGGCTGGCAACACAGAAGAATTACTTCAGGCTCGCCAGGACTTCATCTTTTACATGGTTGGGCACTTGAGCGTAGCTGTGCGGTTCCATGGTGTAGTTAGCGCGGCCCTGCGTAAGTGAACGCAGAATCGTGGAATAGCCGAACATGTTGGCCAGCGGAACCGTGGCGTCAATGACCTGGGTGTTGCCGCGGTTTTCGGTATTTTCAATCATGGCGCGGCGGCTGGAAATATCACCTTGCACCGGCCCGGCGAATTCAATGGGGGTGGTGACCTGAAGCTTCATGATCGGCTCGAGCAGCACCGGCCCGGCTTTCTTACATGCTGACTGCATAGCCAGAATACCGGCCTGTTCAAAGGCGATCTGCGATGAATCGACATCATGGTAGCTGCCGTCAAAAAGCGCCACTTTCATATTCAGCATCGGGAAGCCGCCCAGAACACCGGATTTAGCGGCCTGCCGCACGCCATACTCCACGGATGGAATATATTCGCGGGGAATTGAACCGCCCTTGATGTCGTTTTTAAACAGCAGCGAATCTTCAGAATCATCGCCTTCCACGGGCACATACGGCTCAAGCTTAATCCAGCAGTCGCCATATTGACCGCGACCGCCGCTCTGCTTGACATGTTTACCCTGGGCTTCGGCAGCCTTGGTAATGGTTTCTTTGTATGCGACCTTGGGCTTGCCGACTGTGACATCCACTTTCATGTCGCGCTTGAGTTTGTTGGCAATGATTTCCAGATGCAGTTCACCCATACCGTGGATGATGGTTTGGCCGGTTTCCGCATCGAAGTTACTGCGGAAAGTGGGGTCTTCGCGCCGGAGCGTAGTAAGGGCTTCGCCGAGCTTGTTTTTGTCATTGGCGCTTTTTGGCTCAATGGACATGCTGATAACCGGCTCGGGGAACTCCATTTTTTCCAGCAGAATCGGATGATCCGGATCGCAGATCGTATCGCCGGTAAGGCCATACTTAAAGCCCACAACACCGACGATATCACCGGCTTCGGCAAATTCGCGCTGGATACGATCGGCAGCGTGCATTTCCCAGATACGCGAGGCAATTTCTTTTTTATCCCGCGTGGAATTGATGATACGTGCTCCGGACTCGAGCTTGCCGGAATAGACGCGGACATAACTCAAATCGCCGTGCTGATCGCTGACAATCTTAAATACAATGCCGCAGAACGGCTCATTGATATCGGCCCTGCGAATCAGTTCCTTGGTTTTTTCCCGAACATCGTGGCCCACCATCGGCGGCTTATCCATCGGGCTGGGAAGATAATACACCACCGCATTCAGCAGCAGTTGTATGCCTTTGTATTTCAAAGCGGAACCGCACAACACCGGATTAATTTTGATCGCGCACGTGCCCTTGCGCAGGGCCGCTTTAATTTCATCGTTGCTGATGGGCTGATCGGAAAGATATTTTTCCATCAACTGATCATCGCATTCCGATGCTTTTTCAATCATGTACGCGCGGGCCTGATCCGCTTTGGCTTTGAATTCCGCCGGTATGGGGATTTCACCCCAGGTGCGGCCCTTGGATTCTTCATCCCATTGATAGCCCTTCATTTCCAGAAGGTCAATGACGCCGGCGAAGTTTTCAGCCGCGCCGATGGGGATCTGAATCGGAACCGGATTAGCACCGAGGCGGTCATGAATTGTTTTCACGCAGAATTCAAAATCCGCGCCGACTTTGTCCATCTTATTAACAAAGCAGAGCCGCGGAACGTGATACTTCGTGGCCTGCCGCCAGACCGTTTCCGATTGTGCTTCCACACCTTCGCGACCGTCAAACACGGCCACGGCTCCGTCCAGCACGCGCAGAGAGCGTTCGACTTCAACCGTAAAGTCCACGTGGCCCGGAGTGTCGATGAGATTAATAATATATTCATCGCCATCTTCCCTGCCGCTTAAGCGCCAGGGGCACGTGGTGGCGGCTGCGGTAATGGTGATGCCGCGCTGCTGTTCCTCTTCCAGGTGATCCATGACGGCGGTGCCTTCGTGCACTTCGCCGATCTTGTGGGTTTTACCGGTATAAAACAGAACGCGCTCTGACACGGTGGTTTTGCCGGCATCAATATGAGCGGCAATGCCGATGTTGCGATAACGTGTTAAGTCGTGGGCCATGATATGTACCTCTGTATCCTGAAAGAGTAAAAACTTCTAAATTTCCTGACGGTTCTAGATCTCTATAAATAACAAGCCCGCCAGAACCGTCCTTCTCCGCCGGGCGATATAAATCGGAGCAGCGGGGCGTTTCTCGCGGGCACAGACTTCAGTGGTCACACCCACCGCACCGTGCCGATGTTTCACCCATGCCGGGCGTCGCATCGGCCGCGGGGCATGGGCTTAGAAAATATCTATAAGCAGTTTCACCTTTCATTCCTTATAATAGCTCGGCTCAAGAGCCATGGTGCCCGGCCAAATTTCTCTGCCGGGAAACTGCGTTCCAAGACCCACTAGGATACCAATAACCCGGGCCAAGATGCAAGCTGCATTGCAACAATATCGCAATTGCGTTAAAGTGGCCGTCAATTAATAACGGGTGTCGCACCAGCGGGTCTGCGATGCTGAATTGAATGGTAAAGTGTATGTTTCCTATCAGCCTAATTTACCCGATCTTGAAGGTCATGGGCGATAGCATCGCGGTTTAACTCCAAGCCAAAATCTTCTCTCAAGATTTCTATTGCAGCGCGGGCCAATTTTGCACGTATTTGTATATCCGGGGGACCAAAGAGAAAGCTCTGCGCATAGAAGTGTTGATAGGTATCAACCCATTGAGAGATTGGAATAACCTTTTCCAATTCAACGAGTCGTGGCCGACCATCTCCCGAAGACAAATTGACTTTGGCCTCGCCCGCTTTCTTGAATGATGGGTCTCGGGGTATATCAACCCAGACTTGATATTTATCAATGGAAAACTGCGCTCTTTTCCGTATTTTTTCGGCAAGCCTCCTTAACTCGGTTGCATTTTCTTTCAAATTGTAAAACTGAGCATATCCAGCCCTTTGGTTGTCATCATTAAAATCCTGAACTGTATTGCGTGTGATGATTAAGGCTCTCTTAAGGAGCCTGCGGTAGAGCAAATCATGTATTAACTGGTGGGCGGTATCGCTTTTCTTGTGGCTATAGGCTTCGTTGAAAAAATCCTGATCGGTCAATAAAAGGAAGTCGGCGGCGCTTTCAAGCGCGGTTCCACCGTGAACCGCGTTCTTCTTAAATTTAAGACCCTTGTCACCAAAATATTCGAAGACTGCCTTCACCATACAATCGCATGCCCTCACCTTGTGATGGTGGTATACACTGGCGAACAGGGTGGCTCTGGCAAATAACAGTTGTTGGATGGCGTTGTAGCCTCCCCTCCGGACCACCATTCTACGGTATTGCTTACTATCTTTGACCTCGGATTCAATGCTCAAACAATGCAAAAGGCGTTCGATGTCTACAGTCAATTCAATTCCCGCCGATCGTCCGTCGCGGGGAAAATAATCCAGCTTGTCGGCATCCACAGGGCCGCTGATTATGTCAGCTTCATACTGGTTTTTCGGGTCCGCTCTGCCAAGTATTAGGGGAGCAAAATCATCAATCTCTACCTCAATTTCGTAATACTTACGGATCTGGGCGAAAAAATTTCTGAATGCATCTGACGTCACAACCAAGTATGATAATACCTCACCCGCCCCTTTTCCTTCAAATTCTCCACCAGTTTGAAGGAGCTTGCTTAGGTCTCGGCGTGTTCCATATAATTCCTCACTGGTATGCGAAAATGCGGAATGCCCCACGTCATGGAGCAGTGCAGCCAAGCGAACCCTCTGCTGGGTTTTTTCACTGACATCCTCTGGATGGCGCTTCCGTAGCGTGCCGGCGATTCGTCCGGCGATGTGCATGACCCCAACCGTATGCTCAAAACGAGTATGCGTGGCAGATGGATATGTCGCGTATACAAAGCCCGTCTGATGGATTTGCCGCAGTCGTTGCAGGAGCGGGGTGTCTAAAATACTGCATTCATGGCCATATATTTCAATGGTTCCCCAAAGGGGGTCATGGACGAACTTACTTTTGTTAATGTTTGGCGGCGCGCCGTCAAGATGCAGAGCTACAAATCTCTCAATTTTTCTTTTAATGGCCGTCAAATTGTAATCCTATCGAAATCCTACTGCGCGCTGCTCAATTTTCGCTCGACGTCTCTGGCGAGTTGTAGAATCAGGTTTTTCTCACGGCTAAGTTTTGGTTCGATAAATTTTTTGTAACGTACCATCAGCGCCGGTGAGATATGGTAAACAACAAGGTCTGGATTAAGCCGCCCGACCAGCCTGGACTGCTGAAGTGAAGCGAAAGCATCTGATAACGCTTTTGATTTCGGTTCGGGCCCGTCGGAATCGAATGGA
>JAKAZF010000213.1 GCA_021826605.1 Planctomycetota bacterium
ATCGGCGTGGGCGCAAGCGAGCGATCGTGGCCGTAGGACACAGTCTGCTTCAGGCCCTGTACTACGTGCTCAAGAGTGATCGTCCGTACCAGGACCTCGGGGTGGATTATTTCCAGAAAGCCCCGCCTGAACAGAAGGCTCAGCGGCTGGCCGCCCAACTGCGGAAACTCGGCTACAACGTCACGCTCGAGGTCCGGCCCCGTGCCGCGTAACTGGACGCCGTCCGCGAATTTTCAGAGCAGGAGTTAGAAGGCTTTGAAGCGCTGCGCTGCTGTTTTGTGGGCTGGCGAAGAGGTTCTCGCAAAGACGCGAAGGGATTGGACCGCGGATTACGCGGATGGCGCGGATACCAGGGGGAGTGGTTTGGGCGTGATGGGGTGTTGGCGGTGGCGCTCGTCGCCGGGCGACGACGCTAAACGGGTGGGCTTGCGCGCAGCATGTATGGGACGCAACTGTCACGTCCAGATTCCAGGTTCCAGGGTTCCATTTCTTCTTGGCTTGCCGCTCCAGCAGTCGCACGGAAATTTCGGGGCAAATGATTCGGCTTTTGGGCGGCGGGGGGCTACAATAAGCGGCGTTGGCTTTTCAGGCAGGCGGTTTTTAGGATGGCGTCGATGATTAAATTTTTTCAGTATCGGAAAATTGTACTTGCCTTAGCGGCGGTGGCTGCAGGTACGTTGGCGTTTGCGGGTGCTCCGCGTGCCCGGGCGGAAAGCCGTATTGCGGAAATTACGCTTGAAGGGCAGTTGCAGGAGCATCCCAGTGGATTTTCCTTTAATTGGCTGACGATGGGGCCAAGCCATCACTCCTCGCTGACGGTGACCATGACGCAACTGCTTCGGGCGGCGCGGGATAAGTCGATTCAGGGCGTGTTTTTGAATCTGCAATCATTTGATTTGTCATTAACGCAATCGCAGGAACTTGGTGAATTGATCGCGGATTTGCGGGCCAAAGGCAAGAAGGTGGCGGTATTTTCTCCGGATTTTGATACCAATACCTACCTGCTGGCCAGCTATGCCAATGACGCGGTTATGTCCCGGCATGGAGATTTGTTTTTGCCGGGCGTGGCGATTCAACTTATGTTCTTCAAAGGGTTGTTAAGCAAACTGGATTTGCAGGCCGACATGGTGCAGATCGGGAAATTCAAAGGGGCCGAAGAGCCTATGACGCGGAGTTCCGCCAGCCCGGCATTTGCCCAGCAGATCAATCGGCTGATAACGGCATGGTATGGCCAGATTATTGCGACCATCGGGCACAACCGGCCCGCGCTGTCGCGCGCACAGATTGTTTCGGCCATTAACGCGAGTTGGATGGACGGCGTCGGTGCCAAAAAAGCGGGATTTGTGGATGCCCTGGAAAGTCGGCAGGATATTAAAAAATGGGTGGAAACGGATTTTGACGGGCCGGCCAAACTGATCGCCCATTACGGGGTCAAAAAGAATTCGCCGATCGACTTAAGCAGTCCGTTTGCCCTTTTGCAGATGCTCGGATCGCCCCGTCATCCGCGGGCCAGTGAGAAGCCGGCGGTGGCGGTAATATGTGCTGACGGCGTGATCACGGATGATTCGCCCGGAACTAGCTATGACGCCAATCTCGTGACACCGGCTCGAATTCGCCGGGAGATAAAATCCGCGCTGAAAAATACCGCGGTGAAAGCCATTGTACTGCGTGTGGATTCGCCGGGCGGATCAGCTGAGGCCAGCGAGGACATCTGGCAGATTCTCCATGCCGCAGGGCGAAAGAAGCCGTTGCTGGTCTCCATGGGCGCTGAAGCGGCCAGCGGCGGCTACTACCTTACCACCGCGGGGCAGGAGATCATTGCTGATCCCGGTACGATTGCCGGCTCCATTGGCGTGGTGGGGGGCAAAGTGGTTCTGGGCGGATTGTTTAAGAAAATCGGGCTGCATATCCAGACATTTTCCATGGGCGAGAATGCGGCGATGTTTGACAGCACGACGCCCTTTACACCGGAAGAACGCACATTTATTACGCACATGATGAAACAGACCTATGCGCTATTTACCCGGCGGGTGATGGAGGCGCGGGGCAAAAAAATAGCGGATATTCAGAAAGTGGCGCGGGGACGCTTATTTCCCGGTTCCATGGCGGTCAGTAAGGGGCTGGTGGACCGTGTGGGATCGTTGCATGATGCCATTGTTATTGCCGCTAAGGATGGAAAAATCAGCGGGCATTACCGCATGGTGATTTATCCGCGTGCCCAGTCTTTGACGCAATTGATTCGCCGGCGATTGGGCATTCAAGCGGACCTGCCCGCAGGCTTGCATATGTTGACGGCGGCCATGCCGGGGTCGTACCGCAAAACCATCCTGCAAATGTATGATATTCTGCATGTGTTGCGGCAGGACAATGTTTTGCTGGCGGCGCCGGTGGGCATTGTGCAGAAATAGCCTGTGGCAAGTCGCGTGATTTGAAAATAGCGTTATAATTCCGCGTTCGTTTATTTTTAAGGAAGCGTGGAATTATGAAACTACATCGGGTTGGAATTATCATGAATGGCGTCACGGGACGCATGGGAACCAATCAGCATCTCTACCGGTCCATTGCCGCAATTATCAAGCAGGGGGGCGTAAAACTTAATGATGATGAAATGATTATGCCGGACCCCGTTCTGGTGGGCCGTAATAAAGCTAAGCTGGAGCAACTGGCGGCAGCCACGGGAATAAAAGCCATTTCCACAGAGTTGGACAAAGTGATGGCAGATAAAAATTATACGGTTTATTTTGACGCGCAAACCACTGATCGCCGGGCTGCGGCGGTCAAACAGGCCATTGCGGCCGGCAAGAGTGTTTATTGTGAAAAGCCGGTAGCGGTAAGTTCCGCCGATGCTCTCGAACTGTATTACCTGGCGAAAGCGGCGGGCGTAAAAAATGGCGTGGTGCAGGACAAGCTATTTCTTCCCGGCATGCTCAAATTGCAGCAGTTAATAAAGACCGGATTTTTCGGTGAAATTCTTTCCGTGCGGGGCGAATTCGGCTATTGGGTTTTTGACGGTGGGAGCATTGCCGCCCAGCGGCCAAGCTGGAATTATCGCAAGGAAGACGGCGGTGGGATCATTCTGGATATGCTGTGCCATTGGCGGTATCTGCTGGACAATCTGTTCGGCGGCGTGAATGCGGTATCCTGCCTGGGCGCAACGCATTTGAAAACGCGCTACGATGAAAGCGGCAAGCCGTATACCTGCACCGCTGACGATGCGGCGTACGCCACGTTTGAACTGCCCCACGGTGTAATTTGCCAGATGAACAGTTCCTGGACGGTGCGCGTGCGACGGGATGATCTGCTGACGTTGCAGGTGGATGGCACGCAAGGGTCGGCGGTGGCCACGCTGCGAAATTGTGTGCTCCAGCAGCTTAACGGCACGCCCCGGGCGGTATGGAATCCGGATATTGACAGCCCGTTAAATCATTTTGGTTCCTGGAGCGACGTGCCGGCCCAGCAGGCCTTTGACAATGCGTTCAAAATTCAATGGGAAATGTTCCTCAAGCATATTGTGCGGGGCGATGAATTCCCGTGGACGCTTTTAGAAGGGGCGAAGGGCGTGCAATTGGCTGAAAAAGGTATGGAAAGCTGGCGTAAACGCGCTTGGGTAAATGTTGAACCGCTGACCGCTTAAGAGCGACGGGCTGAAGTGTATGGTGCTATAAAGCCACATTCCGCTTCTAACTCAACGCTGCCGCATTGAGCTGGGCGCGCAACCTAAATTGCTGCAACGGCGGCGGCGGGGTATCGTTATCAGCTATGAGGCAAACGCTGCTGATACCATCTCTTGTGCTCTTCATTGTCGGATCAATATGCTTTTATATTTCCACGCCTCATCGGCAGGGAGCCAATGCCATTAACTTCTGTGAAGCGGGTCAGATTCACACGCTGGATCCGGATAAAATGACCTGGGTGCAGGATATTCGCGTGGCCACAGGTTTATGGGAGGGCCTGGCGCAATTAGATCCTAAAACGCTGCAACCCATTCCGGGCGTCGCAAAATCCTGGAAAATTTCCCATCACGGGCTGAGGTATACATTTTATCTGCGCCGCAAGGCGCGATGGTCCAATGGCCAGAGCGTTACCACTGCTGATTTTTTATTTGCCTGGAAGCGGATACTTCAGCCCTCTACCGCCGGCGGTTATGTCACCATGCTGTTTCATATTGCCGGTGCGAAAGCTTATTTTAATTCTCTGGCCGCGGGGCGGCATCCGACATTTTCCAGTGTGGGCATTTACGCACCGACCCCTTATAAACTGGTTGTAACGCTGACTCATCCCTGCGCCTATTTTTTGTCTCTCATGAGTTTTCCGCCCTTTTTCCCGCTGAATCCCCGAACCATGGCACGCTTCCGCTCCCACACACCGGGATTAGCGTCCGGGCATTATGATCCGCGATGGACCCGCCCGCCGTATCTGGTTTCCGATGGACCGTACCGTCTGGCGGCCTGGAAATTTCATCAGTATCTTGAATTGCGGCCCAATAAATATTACTGGGATCGACAGGCTGTGAAATGCCCGGTGTTGTACGTGCGGAATTTTCCGGATTCCCAATCCGCATTTCTGGCATATCAGAGCGGGGCGGTGGATGTACTTTCCTTTGTGCCCACGCGCTTTGCCCCGGCACTGCTGCGCCAGCAACGGCAGCATCTTCGGGATGATGTGCATTATCGGCAGGTATTCGGATCGTATTATTACAATATCAACTGTCGCCATAAGCCTTTGAACAATCCGTTGATCCGCCGTGCACTGGATATGGCCATTGATAAGCGGGCGATTGTGAAAGATATATTGCGTCTGCCGGACCGCACGTTGAAGGTTCTGGTTCCTCCGAACAGCATTGATGGGTATGTCAGTCCGCACGGTCTGGCCATGAATATTCCGGCTGCCCGAAAATTGCTGATCAGGGCGGGCTATCCCGGCGGACGGGGGTTGCCGGTGTTCAAATTTCTGACCAACAGCGGGGCGGCTATTAACGTGCGCATTGCGCAGGCTGTGGCGGAAATGTGGCGGCATAATCTGGGTGTGCATGTGAGCATTCACCAGGAAGAAAGCAAAATTTTTAATCAGGATGTGGTGCAGGGTAATTATGATATCGCCCGTGCCGGCTGGTACGGCGATTACATGGACCCCACAACATGGCTGGATTTATTCCGCACCGGAAACCCCAATAATCTCACCGGATTTTCCAATCCGCGACTGGACATGCTGCTGCATGATGCGTCCCGTCAGGCTGATGTCGCCCAGCGCTTTGCGCTGCTGCATGAGGCTGAAAAGTTACTGGTCACGCGCTGGATGCCGTCGCTACCGCTGTTTCAATACAGCGACGGTCTGATGTACAATCCCAATCGCATTGGGGGCATATCCACCAATGTTCGTATGATCACTCTATTTAAGTATATCCATCGGATACACCGCGCGGTTCCACAAGCGGCGGAGGCTGTTCCATGAAGAAATTTATCTTCTCCCGCCTGCTGCAGTCGGTGGTTGTCGTTTGGCTGGTATACACGGTGACATTCTGGCTGCTGATGGCCACGCCCGGTGATCCGTTTATCGGAAGAAAGCAGCCGCCACCCGCGGTATTGGCGGCGCTGCGGCAACGCTATGATCTTAATCAGGGGGATTTTCATGCGTATCTGGCGTATGGCTGGCGCATTATCGCGCATGGCGATTTTGGCCCGACGATCAGTTATGCCAATTGGACGGTACTGGATGTCATCCGCAACAGTCTGCCGGTATCGGTGGCGCTGGGTGCGCTGGCGTTGCTTATTGCGCTGTGGCTGGGAGTGGCCGCGGGG
>JAKAZF010000214.1 GCA_021826605.1 Planctomycetota bacterium
GCGGGCCTTGGGGGGCAGCAGCGCCATGGCATTGGCCTGGAAGGAGGCCATATAAGTGCCCAAAGGCTTGACTTTAACCAGGAAGTTGATGGCCGCACGCATCTTTGGTGAATAAATATTGAGTTCCGGCAGGTGCAGACTCTGGCCCACATCCAACAGCGCCTCCGTCACCAGCGCGGTTTGACCACCATAGTCATTGAAGGGCTGTCCGGCGAAGAGCGGCACTTCCCAAAAGCTAGTCCGACTTTCACTGGCCAAAAGAGCATCGGCCCCGCGCTTGATCGCGGCAATTACCGCCTGACTGCGGACAGTGACATGACCCCAAACCGCCGATGTGGGCCACTGTAATGCCACTAATAACGCCATGGTCACTAAGACAGTCCAACGTATCCCACAAAATCGCTTGATAAAGCCGAAAGAAGTCATGCCCAAATCCTCTGGAATTCGCTGTTCAGGCCCGCGTTGTCGCCCTGGAAATAATACGGATGCAAACCATATCTTTCAAGAACAAAACCGTAACCCTATGCACAATATCTGTAGGCGGAGCGTAGCGCGACGACGGAAGGCATTAAAATTCGCGACGACGGCGCGCCGGGGGAATTTTCTCGGTTTTGCGGTATTTGGCCACGGTGCGCCTGGCCAACGTAATGCCGCGTTTTTTTAGTTCTTCGACGATGGCATCGTCACTGAGCGGATTTTTCTTTTCTTCCCCAGCGATGATTTCCGTCAGCACAGCCTTCATGGCCCCCCAACTCATGGCTTGGCCGGAATCGTTATCCATTCCACCTGTAAAAAACTGCCGGAGCGGAAAGATACCGCGCGGAGTTTGAATATATTTTTCAGACACTGCCCTACTTACTGTACCCACGTGCACTCCGAGCTGATCAGCCACCAGCGTCATAGGCAGAGGTTTGAGATATTCAGGCCCGATTTCAATGAAATCCTTTTGGGCTTCAACCACCACACGCAACAGCCGCAACAGCGTGGAGCGACGTTGCTCGATGGCTTCAATGATCCAGCGGGCATTGCGGATGTTGTTGGTCAAAAACTGGCGTGTGGCCTCGTCCACCTCACGATTGACCACCATTTTGTGGTAGAGATCATTGACATAGAGCCTCGGCATACGCTCGTCCGTCAGCCGTATTCGGTAGCTCCCACTGTTTTCGTCGCGTTCGATAATGGCATCGGGGGTGACAGCCGGGACCGGTGCATTGACGAGAATGCGCCCCGGCCGCGGATTCAATTGTTTGGCCATGAAATGACGGGCGGAATTGATCTGTTCCAGAGTCAGGCCGGTTTTGCGGACAATTTGTGGCAACCGATTCATTTCCAAATCGTGGAGATGCTGTTGAATAAGAAGACGCGGGATTTCCACATTGACATCCAGTTCCCGGCAGCGGACCTCCAGTTGTAACAGCAAACATTCCTGCAGGTTACGGGCGCAAATTCCCGCCGGCTCCAGGGACCGTTGTAAGATAGGCCAGGCTGCTTCAATATCGGGTCGACGGATCCCGGGGGGCAGATCGTGGCAGATCAAGTCAATACTCTCCCGAATATAGCCGTCATCGTCCACGTAATCGATCAGGACGTTACCGGCCAAGCGAATGGATTCGCTGATACCATCCACCAATCCCCATTGCTGATGCAATTGCTCCTGGAGAGAATCGCTGCGGGCTTCGGTGTTGGCCATGGCCTCCATTTTCGGATCGCGATCACCTGAGCCTGCCGAGCGTGCCCGCGGACCCACAGAGTAGGCTTGTTCCTCGAGAAAGCGAGAAAGCCCATCGGAATCCGCCTCTGCGGGGGTGGGGGTATCGACCGTGGAAGCCGTACTTGTGGGCAAGGCTCCGATGGAATTTTCGCCAACGGTCGAGGTGACATTATCCTGTCGCTCCAGCACAGGATTGGACGCCAGCTCCTGATCTATACGCTCCTCCAAAGCCAGGGCGGGCAGTTGGAGAATTTCCATAGATTGTATCATCCGCGGTGCCAGCTTCATCCGCTGGTCGAGTCGCATGTGTTGATTTGTATCCAGGCGCATCAATAATTCTCTCTAGCGGCACTGGCAAGGCGCCTTTAGCAAATTCCATGCCAGTGCACGATTATAGACGAAATTTTGGACGGTGACATACTTCTGCCGCCCGATTATTGCTGAACCGCTTGCAGAGCACTGGAACTGGTGATTCCGTATTGGGGATAGCCGGCAGGCCAGATGTTGACGAACACGGCTTCATTGGTTGTATCCGCGTTATAGCTCAACGATAAAGCCGCGTAAAAATGGGGTAATTTACGCACAATAGTTACAGCGGAGAGGATGTTTTTGGAAAGCGCAAAATCGTAGCCCTCTGTGGCGGAAATGGCATATTTCCGGGTGAGTTTATAATTGATTGAAAACGTCCATTGATCAGAATCGACCGCGCTGATGTACCGATTTCCCAGAAAATAGCTGATTGATGGAGATTGATCGACCATCACACCAGCATCGGCGGTTTCAAGCTTTTGTAAATCCACGTTGTAGCTTTCGTCTCCGAGCAGCCGCACGTTGGCACCCGCTCGCCATGTGGCGTTGGCGTTGATGCTGTCGGCGACTTGGCTAAGTTCTGGCTGGCTGAAATCGTAATAGCCCACCAACGGTTGACCATAATCACTGGTGGAAAACGGCCCTCCAGCATAAATCGGATTATTCGAGCTAAAGGGGCCAATCGCGGACTTATTCCAAAACATATCCGCAGCAACATTAAAAGTCATCCAATCCACAATTTGCTCATGACCGGGCGAACCCCGTTTGGTTTGCAAAGTCTGCCGCAGGGCAAATTCCGCACCGCTGGCATCGGTAATGCCCTCGACATTTCGGTCGAACGGCTGCAAATATCCCTGCTGTACGTTGGATCCGGAAACAAAAACATCGACCTCGGGCTGAATAATGTGGCGGAGTTGATGCACATCCAGAAAATCGGAATTAAATCCCCTGTACACCTTCCAAAACGTAGTGGTAGCCCGCAGGCCCACCGCACCCCACGCTCTGGTGGTGCTACCGTTGACTTGATTGCTGGAAAAACTCGAATCCCAGTAGGTGAGTCGACCTGTCACGTAGGGCACCACATGCAAAGATCCAAAGGACAACGGCAGATCAATTTCCTGCCGACTGTCCAGGCGAGCCACGTTTTGATCGGTCCAGCCGTTATTGAGGTAGTACTGCTGGAAGGTTTCGTTCTGATTCATGCCCGGAAAATCAGTTTGCAATCCACGCTGCGCGGGAGTGGACTGACTGAATTGGTCGTTCACAAGCCCACCACTGCTCTGACTGTAATAGGTGAAAATACCCAACAGCGGATCACCCTCGCGCCAATACTGCACTTCCGGGGTCTTTTGCACGGTAAATTCGTCATCCTCAAGGTCAGCATTGGTCACAAAGTGGTTTAAATTCCACTTACCCAAGATCGTTAAACCTTCAGTGTCGTGTTGCTGCTTAAGATAAACCGATGTTTGATGTTCCGTATCCGTTTCATAACGATTGTCAAAGTATTGCTCCAAAAAATTCGGATCCGAAAAGTACGCCCCTTCCAGTGAAACGGTCCACTGCTCGGAAAGCCGCTGCATGTACCTGGCAAAAATATAGCCGCGGGTGTGAGTCAGTAGTGGCAAGGAGGTACGGTTATTGCCCAAATCATCGGTTCCGTGGTCATCAATTAAAAAACTCTGAATGCTGCCGTGACCGCCAAAGGCGTGATCATACGCATTAATCCCACCACCGAAACCGCGGTTGGAATAGTACAAAGCCTGACCATCGGCATGCAAATTAAAGGGCGGATGGTAGCCCAGCAGATCAAGCAAATCCCAGTTGGTCCGCACGGATGTGCCATAAATGCTGGAAAAGCCGACCGTTACACTGCGCAAAGCCATGGAATGCTGCTTGGTGTCGCCGGCCAGATAGGGCCAGTAAAACAGTGGAACATCATGGATGGCAAAGATAACATTTTTAGCGGTATAGGCATAAACTGGCTTGGGGTGTGGACTGGGAGTAACGCTCGCCGGAGTAATATTTCGCCAGGTCATGGAACTGGCCCCGATGTAATAATGCGGATCGTAGAATTCATCGGTGGATAGCTTGGCGGATTTCGCCTCCAACCGGCCCTGAGCCAACTGGATAATTTCCTTTGCCCTGATGTATAGCGGCGACTTCGTTTGCACATCCTCGTCGCTGAGCACGGCATTTAACAAAATGGCACGGTTGGTGGTGAGATCATAATATACGCGGCTGGCGTGCATGGTTTCGTAGCCATCGGTAACGCTGACATCTCCCTGGAGATACACACCCTCCACAGACCGGGCAATCCGCGACACTTTGCCGCTGACAGGGCCAGGTTCTTTTTGGCCCAGCGGACTGAACAGCACAGCGTTGTCCGCCCGCAATTCTAGCGGCGGCTGGCCCGGCACCGTTTGCCTAACCAGATAAAAATTGCCGCGGGCCACGGTGATGCGTTGGTTGCCGATGGTGCGCACTTCAATATGGTTGCCGGTGGCAAAAATTCGTGGCGGCGCTGCCGGAGCCTTAGGCACATGTTGATGAACCAACTGGCGGGGAGTTGGCACGGAATGGACCACCGGCGAGGGAATGCCCTGAATAACACCGCTGGCACTGCGGGTGATCCAGCCTTCGCGCAGGGCCAATTCTGTTTTCTGAATTTCAATAGTCGGAACGAACGGCACAGGCCTTGGCCGCGAGGCAAGCTGCAGCCGCAATTTTTCGCCGCGCATCACCACGGGATTTTTGGATTCATTTTTCGGCAACGGAGCGGAGCCGGCCAACTCTATCCTGGAAAGCACCCGCGTGGTAACCAGCAGTTCACGGGCCTTGCTTACGGCTTGGCCCTTGGCACCTTCACTGATGCGCACATGGCCCTGCAAATAAATAGTGGCCGCAAAAACACCCGTGCCGCCGCCACGGATGGGCCGCAGACGAACCGACGCGGCATCCGCCGACAACAGGCGATATCCCACCTGAATTCGCACGTGCCCTTGCAGATAAATATGCTGGGTGTTGGTCCCGCTAACCCAGACGTCACTATGATCCGCAGCAACTTGCAGCGGTAAATCAATGGGCGTGGTTGGGGTGAGTACTGGAAATACTGTGGGCGTAATTAAGGTGCTGGTGGGCAGTGCGTTGACCTGGGGGCCGCAGAGCAGACTAAGGGTAACCGCGGCAGTGATCATCGCTCTTAAAGCGGGCGCGACGCGCCCCGTGCTTTGCGCCTTTGGAAGCGGCTGGGCGAACTGGGTTGGAGTTGTGTGTTGCACGGATGCGCTCACGCGAAAACTTCTCCGAAAACAAGCCGGATGATAGCCGCAGCGGACCTGGATGCAAAGTGACCGCCGATTTCGATGTGGCTGGAGCGCGAAAAAAAAGCCGCGGCGTGTGCCGCGGCTCGGAAGATAATGTTATCCCCAGACGATTTTTACATGGTGCGGAATCTGTGGATGGTTCTCTGGTAGTAATAAGCCGGCATGGGATTCACGACTGTTGATGGAAAATTGGGCTGGTTGGGCGAATTCGGATAGTGCTGCGTTTCAAAGGTGATAGCCCCGTGCTTCGGATATTTGCCACCAATGCCGTCGAGGGTTCCATCCAGAAAGTTGGCGGTGTAAATCTGAATGCCGGGTTGGGTGGTGCAAACCTCCATCACGCGGCCACTGATAGGCTCGCTGACGCGGGCGGCAAACGCCATTTTACCGGATTGTCCGTTCAGACAGAAGTTGGTGTCGTAACCATAAGAGTATTGATACATGTT
>JAKAZF010000215.1 GCA_021826605.1 Planctomycetota bacterium
CAGCCAATACATTCAACAGGCCGCTTTGCCCGGCCCGCATGCGGCTGTTAACGCCAGCGGAAGGTCGTTCTCCCGGCAGAGGCCGGCCGCGGTGCCCCAAAATGCGACTTGCAGGTGCTGCGAGCCGGCCAATTCCGGCGTAAGCGCCGCCGGTTCAGGGTTGCAGGCAGGATATTGATGTCCCGGACGTTCGTACCGCGGTTAGAATCCGGATCGGCCATTCAAGGGAGCTTATCGGAATGAACACACGGCATTCAGCGCAGTGTGCGGACAATCTGAATCACGACAATGATAAGCATGACGACCACATAGATACGCAAGGCCCAGAGCAATACTTTCAAGCCCGGCGAGAATTTACGCCGTCCAAAGCGGGTTCGCTGTTTGAATGCAACGAGTTGATCCTCTTCCAGCAGCGAGCGCACCACGTCCTGGTGCCGGGAAAGTTCCGTGCTTTTCACCTCCGGGTTATCCGGTTTGTTTTCAGCAGTCATCGTCTTAAATCCTTATCCGATCAATTTCGGGAATACGGTTGTCACACCGTAGCCCAGGCCGGCGATAATAAGCAGTACGGTTACGGTGATGCCGGCGATATTAAGCCATAAACCATTGACGCTGTCCCCCATTACCTCCCGGTCATTAACCAGCAACAGAAGAAACAGCAGCGCGGGCGGCATGGCCAGTACCGCGATCACGTTTACAATCAGAACAATAAACTCCAGCGGCGCGTGCGGGATCAGAACAATGGCACCGGCAGCAACGGCGGAGCCAAGCAGCGTAAGATAGAAGGGCCAGGCCTCCTTGATGCCGCGATTCAGGCTGTGAGCCTGGTGCATGACTTCACCAAAGGCATATCCGGACGATGTTGAAATACTGATGGCCGCCACCAGTCCCGCTTCAACGAGCCCCAATGCGAAGAGGCTCGAACCGAGTCTGCCGACATACGGCTCCAGCGCCTGCGCAAATTGCGCCCCCTTATAATTCTCGGTGCTTATTCCGTGGGAATACAAAGGCACAGTGGCCAGAACGACGGCAATCCCAAACATTGCCGCCAGCATCGTACCAATGGAGGTGTCCCAGCGGCCGAAGCTGACATCCCGCGGCTGCATACCTTTATCAGTGGTGGCCCCCTGCTGAAAAAACAACATCCAGGGTGTGACGGTGGCACCGATGTCGGCCATCATCAGCAGAATATTCTGTGAACCAAGCCCACCGGGCAAGGGCCCCCAGGTGATAAACGCGTGTCCAACGGCTCGCCAGTCCGGGTGTGTCATAAGCGCCACAGGGATAAACAGGCCGTTAAACAAGGCCAAGCCCAGTAAGATGCGTTCCCAAGTCCAGTAGCGACGGGTCATGGTAACAGCCAGAATAAGCGCTATCGCCCCCCCTACCGCCACGAGTCCCGGTACTCCAAAGTAGCTCAGGCCGGCCCGGATGCCGATAAACTCGGTCACGAGGGTAAGGAAATTTCCAAGCATCAGATCGGCCATGGAAAAAAATCCCCAGAAAGGCCCGAAGCGATCAAATATCAATTCCGCATGCCCCCGATGGGTTACCGAGCCGAGGCGGACGGTCATTTCCTGAACAATCCATGCCGCAAGAAATGTGACAAGAATAAAGGGAAGAAAAAACCCGATACCGAATTGGGATCCGGTAGCGGCATAGGATAACATGCTCGGAGCGTCGTTTTCCCCGAGAAACACCAGCACCCCCGGTCCGGCAAGCAGCCACAGGAGGCGCATCCATCGCCAGGACTTAAGGACCTGAACATTGCCTCGGGCCCTGGCCACAGCCAGGCGATCCCGGGCACGGGAAATATCTTCGCCGGTCAGCGGATCGGTTTCAGCAGAGCGCATGTCGAAACCAGTATCGCCGGCGTTGCGGGACACAGCGATATTGGAGGGCGTTGAAGGGGTGGTTCGATCACGTGTGTCCATAAACTGAAAGTTCTTTCCAGCGTTTGGTGCGCTGCGAAAACCATGAATCTCCCGCGGCCGGCGGCGGCAATCCAATTCCGGAGCATTCTACGAAACCGCGATGAGCATGTCAAGCAACGTTTTGAGTATTCATGTTATTTATTTTGATTACTCAAAGTACATGGTTTGGCTTATCGGTTTGCTTTTCACGGAGCTATCGGAGAATATATGGATCGTGCCTGAACCGGCAGGATGTGATAAACTGATAAACACGGAACCCAGAGCATGGCCAGCAGAACCATTGAAAATTATCTCAAGCAGTTGTGGCTTGAACAGCAGGATACCCGGGGGAAATATGTCCCCATGGGAAAACTCGCCGCTCTGGTGGGTGTAACCGCCGGAACCGCCACAACCATGGTAAAAGCCATCGCCGATTCAGGCCTGGCCAAATATGCGCCACGGGCGGGCGTGCGGCTCACGAAAGCCGGGGAGCAACTGGCGCTGCACGTGCTGCGACGCCACCGCCTACTGGAATTGTTTCTGGTCGAGGTTCTCGGCATTGACTGGTCGGATGCCCATGGCGAGGCCGAAGAACTCGAACATGTTATTTCCGAAACGGTTCTGGCACGCATCGATTCGTTATTGGGTCATCCGTCGGTGGATCCGCATGGAGATCCGATTCCTTCGTCCGCCGGAAAATTTGAAACTCTGGAATTATGCAGTCTGGCGGAATTGAATACCGGCAATGCGACGGTCATTGAGCGGATTGTGGATCAAAGTTCGGAGTTTTTGCGATTCGCCCAATCCAGCGGACTGGTGCCCCGGGCGCAGGTTGTCATTGAGCATACCAATCCGCAGGCCGGCGCCATTTCAGCAAGGCCGGCAGGAAAAGAGCCGGTGATGCTGTCCATGGTGGCGGCGGCGAAATTTCTGGTGCGCCCGTGTAATGCAAGGAGAGGAAAACGGCGCAACAGGCGGCCCGTTCCACCTGTGTCGCCCTGACTGATTCCAGCGTGGCGTAGTCCGCGAGACTCTGCCATTGCCATGAGGCATTCGGACATTATTTCTGTGTAATGGACGGCCGATACAAGCTGGTACTGAACGCTTTTTTATATTCCGTCCACGTGGAATCTTCGGTTGGGGCCGCGACGGCATCAAGTGCCATTTGTGTTTTGGCATCCAGATTGTCAATGAGATTAACGAGAATAGCTTCGGGCGTTTTCGGCAGAACCGCGGCGCCAAATTCCGGCAGGCCATGGTGCGAAAGAATAATATGCTGCAGAACCATCACCAGGTCCTGCCGCAACGGGCGGCCCTGTTTTTCTGAAATAACCGCCGCCCGCTGATGAATCCAAAGGGTTCCCAGCGCAACATGCCCGACAAGTTTCCCCATATCGGTGTAATCAAAGGTAAATTCATACGACAGTTCGGCTGTTTTACCGATATCATGGAGAAACAATCCGGCAAAGACCAGATCCCGGTCGATGTCCGGATAACGCGGGCAGATCACCACGGCAAGTTCCAGCAGGCTCAGGGTATGTTCCAGCAGACCGCCAAGCCACGCGTGGTGCATGCTCTGCGCGGCCGGAGCAAGGCTGAATCGCGTCATGAATTCTTTATCATCAAGGAATGACTGCACCAGCGCGATAAGATCCTGATCCTGAATGCCGGATAATATCTCCCGAAGTCTGGCCACCATGGCGGGGATATTTTTCTGGGTTTTTTTTATGAAGTGACCAAGGTCCAGCTTATTGGCATCAAAGACGGGCGCGATATTCTCCGCCACGAGTTGCAGATGTCCCTGATAATTTTCCACCCGCCCGCGGACATGAACAAAACCTTTGGCCGGCAGTTTTTCATACACATCTTTGGAGATATTCCACATGCGGCAATGCACCTCGCCGGTGGCGTCGGCGCAAGTAGCTTTCAGGTACAACTTGTTGCTGACGGTATTACCCATTTGCTTGCCGGAGATCAGAAAGGGCTGATCAATGACATCTCCCTCACGCATTTGTGCTACACCAATTCTGGCCATATTATTTTCAACTCCTGCGGAACAAATCCATCAACACAAGCAAGAAGGTAAGCGATTTAGGGTTCATAGACAACTCGGATGGATCGCAAAAATTAAAATACCACTTGCCTTTCGCGAAAATCCGCGCTACAAAATCTATGGGTTGAAGGAAAGACGTTCTGCGGCCTGGCGTTACAGGCCGCGTGTTTAATCCGGAGACGTCATCATGATTGTTCGCAAGATGGGTATTTCTGCCACAATGGCATTGTTACTGGTGCTGCCGGTTCTCAACGGATGTTCTCATCTGCCGTATCAGAGCGCTGCAAAGATCAGCGGGCACTCGATAAATGTGCAGAAAAACACGTTAAAAGTCGCGGGGCGTGTTGATAAGACCATGGCGGAATTAGACACCTTAATTAACAAACCATCGGGTTCACTGGGAGCCGATTACAAAACATTCAGCCACAGATTA
This sequence comes from Planctomycetota bacterium, assembly GCA_021826605.1. The sequence goes on from JAKAZF010000215.1 coordinate 4,400, forward strand.
GGCTCGCTGAAAAGCGGTTTTTCCGATCTGAAAGACGCCATAAGCACGGTCAGCAGCAATCAGGGAAAATATATGGCCGAATGGGAAAAGCAGATACAGAGCATCAGCAACTCGGATATTCAGGCTGCCGCAAAAGGCAATTACTCCGATGCTCAGAAGGACTTCTCGCACTTTACCCGCCGGGCGAAAACCACCGAAGCGTCCGGCTCACGCTTCATCGGCTATCTTGTTAACATGAAAAGGTATCTTTCCAACGATTTAAGCACCCGAGGTATTCAGGGCGCATCGGGGCTGCTTGGCAAGGCAAAATCGCGGGCGGCCACATTTAAGCATGACTTGGGCAAGCTCGGCGAGGATGCCAGCAGACTTTCCAATGATCTCAAGCCGGCGGCAGGATCCGCCAAATAAGGTGGATATTCATGGGGCTGTGTTGCAACAAAGCGGCGGCTGAAACGGCGACTGCGCAGCGGGCCTACTGGCCTTGATTTGCTGCGCGGTCGGATCGAGTTATTCGCGGTTTTGCCGCGTGTTTGCGGCATTATGGAGCGATTACGGTAACGCGGTTTCGGGCAATACCGGCTCTTTATGCCGCCCGGCGCGGTAGCCAAATAGACCGTAGAATGCGATGTACGCATAGGATATAATCGGCACGACAAACGAAAACTGTATACCAGAATGGTCCGCGACCAGGCCTTGCAGCGGCGGCAGAAGCGCTCCACCTAAAACCGCCATCATCAAAAGCGAAGCCGCCTGACTTTTCAGAGGGCCGAGACCTTCAATAGCCAGCGAAAAAATATTGGACCACATAACCGAATCAAACAGACCGATACCCAGGATGGCCCACATTGCCTCAGATCCGGCCGAGAGCATTCCAGTAAGCAGCAGAACGATGATGATGCCGCTGAACAGCGCCAGCATCCGCGGCGCGCTGCCGGCGCCAAAAATAAAGGCGACGAGCATCACCGCCAGCATCAAGCCATCATGCAGGGCATCGGTTTTTCCGGCAAGGATCCAGACAGCTCCAAATGCCAAGACCGGCAGTAACACAATCGCACCGAAGCGAATAGTTTTTCGCATATCACCAAGCGCAAAGGCCCCCATCAAGCGACCGATCATCAAGCCGCCCCAGAAGAAGGCGAGATATCTTGACGCCGCCACGTGGCTGAGGCCGCCAAGTTTGGGAAGTTTCAGAAAATTAATGATCGAACTTCCCACGCACACTTCGCCTCCGACATACATAAACACTGCAATCATTCCCAGAACCGTATGGGGATACCCAAGCGCTCCGGCACCGCGGGCAATATGTCTGGTTTCAGTGAAGTTTGGCAAATGTGTGAATAGAAAAAATATCGACAGGGCCAGAAACACGGCAC
>JAKAZF010000216.1 GCA_021826605.1 Planctomycetota bacterium
AACGCCCACCACGCCGTCAGCCATCAGTGTTAATGCTTCCTGTTCCATGCGCGTCATGGCCAGTTCCCGCGCCTGATACATGGCCTGGGAGATCACATTTAATTCCTGATTTTGTCCCCATGATCCGTACTGAATTCCCACATGATAAATACATGAGCCAACCACCAGCCCCAGCGGCTCAAAGCCGGCTTCGCGCACCATCAGAAATTCATTAACCGATAAATCGGAGGTAAATATGCCGCCGCTCTGCCCGGCTTCACGCAGCCCCTGCAAGCGTTCCAATGCGTGTTTGGGAAGACCGGCCAACGCCGGATTTACCTGTGTGCCTGTTTCGTCCGCCATTTAGATAATCTCCTTTTCTCGAGGCATTACCGGTGTCATTTTTCCATCGCTGACGCTGAATACGGGTTTTAATTTTAATGATAGGTGCCGCCCGGGTTCATGCAGCACCGCCGTACCAAAAGCAATGTGCCGCCCCAAAAATCTCTGCCGCGGATCGTTTTCCGCCGGCTCGCCGCGCAATAATTCCGAAAATTGCACGCGTGCCAGAACGCCCGTACCAATTCGCGCTGCATCGCTGGCCAGTTGGCCTATTGCGGCACGGCGAATATCGGTCATAAAATCTGATAACTCACGCAGTTCCTGATTCCACCAGGTGCCCTGCCCGGACGCATTTCTCGATGAATAATGCCAATTATAATGCGCCCCAATCGCCAGGCCGGTCGGTAAGATTCCTGATTCCATCAAGCGGGCAAACTCCAACGCCGAAACCGTTGCGATCACGGGCGTGCGCGGGGTTGCCAACCCGGCAATACGCACCGCTGTGCCCAGCACCGCGTAATCCATTTGATCATCGCCGGTGCCTTCCATGCGCGTCGCGCTTAGCTTGACATCCACCACCGCATTGGCACCCATGAGCGTTGCTTCTTGCCGCATGCGGTCAATGGCCGTATGCCATCCGTCATAATGTCCGCGCGTCCAGGAATAGCCGTAATGGTACCAGCAATTCCCCGAGACCATTCCCAGCGGATGAATGCCATGTGATCTTTGCGCCAGCAACGCCCCCACCGAACCGGTGGATATCCAAGGCAACTTCCCCGATTTGGTATCGGCGAGGCGTTGCTTGACAAAGTCCGGCAGCGTCTGATTGGTTAGTGCCGTGTCCCAAGCCTGATTGCGCGCTAATTGCTGGGCCTGATGCTGCTGCCGATCCGGATCTGAATTCTGTCCTAATATGCGGCCAAACAATGACATGGCAGATCCCTTTTAACAGGAGCCGTGGCGGTTTTTGGTCTTTTCAAGCAAGTCCAAGAAACTCTATACTGGGATTTATAGCGGCAAGCGCATGGGCTTGCAAGACATATCATTTAATATTATTTAATTCATCAAAAATTCATGCAAAATACCTTGCGCTCCGGCCATCTTGGTGGACATGGCTCCAAGTTCCTTATTCAGGCTTGCAAGCCAGTCAGGCAGTTGTAATTCCTCGTTTTTTAACACAATGCCCCGCACTTCATTACACCGGCTTAATTGCAGGCCATGGCCGGAGTTATCCAGCACATACCGATTAGCCCCCAGATGAATCGTAATCCCCACCACGTGCTGCGTTTTTGCAAACAACGAATCCTTCTTCCGATGCACTTGCACCTGCCCTGGAAGAGATTGCTCGAGTCGCGTGGCAAACGCTTCAAGAAATGCTTTAATATCACGTTCAGCGCGGCGCAGAAAAGCCGCATGAAGATCAAATGCTCCAACTTCTTCCATAAAGATTCGCACCTCGCTGTGAGTTTATACTTTCCTCTGCTGATGAATTATAAGCACATCGACGCGATCGCGACAACGGCAGGTTCAGTGGGTTCAGTAATTGCAGTAATTGCAGTATTGGCAGTATTGGCAGTACTGGCAGTGAAGGTCGCATCCAGGCCGATTGGCCACAGGGTCTTACCTATTTATTTTCCCGCCAATTTATTTTCATGCCGATAATGCCAGTCGGCTTCGATTTGTTCCAGTGTTTTGCCCTTGGTTTCCGGCAGCACCAGCAGCACAAACAGGAAACTTATCAGCGAACAGCCGGAATAAATGAAGTACGTGACGGTAAGCCCCACACTGTGTTTCAACATTGGAAACGTCTGGGCCACTACGTAAATGGCGATCCACAGCGTCAATACTCCCACCGACGCGGCACGCCCGCGAATGCGGGCGGGGAATATTTCAGAAATGATAATCCACGGCATCGGCCCCATCGCCATCGCGAAGGCCGCAATAAATGTCAGGATGCTGGTAATCAGAATCACCACCTGCCCGTGACTGAAATGCACCACCATGGAATGCACCGCGTGGCCATGATTCATCGTCGTTACCGGTATGCGATTGGCAAACGCAAAAATTAATCCCACCGATGCCAGAGCCACAACCTGTATCGCCGTTCCAATCGCCAGCAGCAATTTGCGCCCCGCTTTATCCACAAAACCCACAGCAATAAACGTGAATGCCAGGTTGACCATTCCCACCAGAGCCGTTGAGCCGAAGGCATTGGTCGTTTTCATGCCCGCCGCCTCAAAAACGCGCGGGGCATAATAAATAATGGAATTGATGCCGCTGAATTGTGAAAATACCGCCAGAAATAGTGCGATAATCAGCGGAAGCCGAAAGCGTGGGGTGAACAATTCGGCAAACCGGCCATCCTCCTGGGCGGCTGTTTCTTTTACCGCCTTAATTTCCCGATCCGCCGCGGCGGACCCGATAAAGCCGGTGAGAATATGCCGCCCCCGCTGCTCCTGATTGTTAATCACCAGCCATCGCGGACTTTCCGGTACCGCCAGAATCATCAATAGAAACAGCAACGCCGGCAACGTTTCCGATCCCAGCATCCAGCGCCAGCCCATGGTTTGATTCCAGTTCATGCCCGCCAGATGATTAGCGGCGTTAATATGATTTCCCGCATTGAGAATAAAATAATTAACCCAGTAGACCACGGCAATACCGATGACAATGCCCAGTTGGAATAACGATCCCAGCCGCCCGCGATGGCGCTCCGGGGAAATTTCCGCAATATACACCGGAGCAACCATGGAAGACGCGCCAATGGCCACACCGCCGATGATGCGGGCCAGGACAAGTTCCGTTAAGGATTGCGGGATGGCGGAAAGCAAGCCGGATGCCGCAAAGAGCACCGCACAGACAATTAATAACTTCTTGCGTCCGAACCGATCCGCCAATGTCCCGGCGAACATGGCACCAGGCACTGCCCCCAATTCCAGACACGCAATTGCGAACCCTAATTGCGTGTTGCTTAAATGAAAATACGTTTGCAGATATCCCTGAATACCCGATGCTACCCCGGTATCATATCCGAACAGCAGCCCGGCCAAAGCCGCCGCCGCTACCGCAAAAACAATCGGCCCGATTCCGGGCACCGAGGCCGGCAAAGCACCATTTTCCATACCGGAATTTTCACGCATTGAAATATCTCCACCAGTGAATACTTGGTTATCCGAACACTTAATTCCGAGGCCATTGCATCCCGACCTATTTGGCGACCGCCATTCCCACCACAGTATCCGCTCCGCCATAAAAAAGAAACCATTTATCCTTAAACCACGCCAGGCCTTCAATGAAGGTGGTGCCCGCTTTATATTGTCCGGTTTTTTCCCATGATTCTTCAGGTCGGAAAAATGGCTCCGACGGGCGATAAATAAGTTGGGACGGGTTCTCACCGGAAAACAGCGCCTGCCCCGCGGAATATTGCCGCGGCGGAATCCTTGGCCCCCGGCTGATTTTGCCATCGCTCATGCCATTGAAGAAAAACACAATGCCGGCTGGTGTCAGCAGGGCCGGTGGGCCGGACTCCGTCAACCATGAATCAAAATGTCCCGGCTTATTTTTGGGTAATACGCAGACGGGGTTCCCGGCTGCGTCTACAACCGGTGTCCATTGAATTAAATCAGTCGAATGGGCCAGATATGTCTGCCCCAATGTATGCCAATACATCCAGTATCGGCCCTGGATTTTGGCGGCAAGAATTTGCGGGCCGACTTTCCGGGTAACAATCGCACCGGATTTGGACCAGGTATTTGCGAAATGGCCGCGATACGCTTGGCGAAACACCGCGCCGTGATGCGTCCAATGCGTCAAATTCTTTGATGTTGCCACGCCCAGCCGCGCCACCTTGCGATTCCACATGGTAAACGTAATCACAAATGTTCCATCCGCCGCCTGAACGATGCGCGGATCTTCACAGCCGCCCGGCCACTCATCTTTCTGCCATTTTCCTGGCGCGGGATACAGCACTGGATGCGGCAGCACTGTAAAATCAACACCATCGGAACTTTCCGCCAAGCCTACGCGGCTGGTATATCCACCAATATCATCACCGTGCTCTCCTTCCGCACGGAAAAGCACATACAACTTATGATTCCACGCGATCGCTGCCGGGTTAAACGCATGCGCAAATTCCCAATGTGAAAGACCATGCGTGTCCGGATCGGTAAACACCGAACTGGGATCGGGCCTGATGATCGGCTGGCCATCTGCCGGCCGCACAAAAGGCCCGATTCGCCAGTGCCCAGAAATAATTGCCGAGGAAGCCGATCTCGCTTTTATGACTGTACCCGCAGCAACCGCGCCGGACAACATTATAAATTTTCTTCGATTCATAACCATTCACCTTAAAAGCAACCGACGAGTCCAAAAAACTTCATGCAGAAACATAATTTTGCGACGTTCATGAATACAACTACGTCGCAGGAATTCCATATTACAATGCCGGTATCTTTCCTAATACCCTCAAGTTGGCTTTGCTACCCATGATTTTGCCCTGCGCGCGGTTATGGGTCCGCCGATTGGCAAAGTTGACCCGGAGATAGGGTTGTTGGACAATAACATCAGATGACTTATGATAGTACACACATCACGCAAGATACCTCGAAACATGGCCACGCCGTAAAGAAGGCCACGTGTGGCGAACGCATCATCGTCAAGCAGCGGGGAAAGGCGACTGTTACCATTGTGCCCGTGGAAGATGCTGAATATATGCAACGGCTGGAGGATGAACACGACGTGCACGCGGCGGAGAAAGGCATGGCTGATCTACGTTCCGGGAAAAGCCAGCCAATTCCATGGAAAAAAATAAAAAGCAAATGGGGATTGTGATCCTTGGGGTACCGGGAGCGGCCGTTCCATTGGGTCTCCATTGGCGGTATATTATGGGTTTTGCCGTAGCGGCCTGATGCTGCGCGGTTGGATGTTTTTCCCAGATAGGTTGAAACGAGCCAGATGACAACAGAACAATCACCGGATGTATCGCCCAAGCCTGCGGCAGATTATCGCACGTCGCTGAATCTGCCTAAAACCGGCTTTGATATGAAAGCCAATTTGACACAGCGGGAACCGGGCATTCTGGCCCGCTGGAAGAGCGAAAATCTGTATCAGAAGATCCGCTCGCAGCCGCATTCAAAGGGCAAATGGGTACTGCATGATGGGCCGCCCTACGCCAATGGCGATATTCACATGGGCCACCTGATCAATAAAGTCCTGAAGGACATGGTGGTGAAATACCGCACCATGCAGGGGCATGATGCACCGTACGTTCCCGGCTGGGATTGCCACGGCCTGCCGATTGAAAGTGCCATTCAAAAAGAACTTGGGCCAAAAATGCGGGAATTATCCGCGGGAGAAATTCGCCTGCGCTGCCGCGATTACGCCATGAAATATGTCAAGTTGCAGTCCGAATCTTTTGAACGTCTGGGCATTCTGGGG